>NZ_JBALNY010000126.1:36014-63627 GCF_036962145.1 Bacillus sp. JJ1764
ATCAACAGTCAAGTTTAATAGAGCCTTTTTAATAAGAAAACTCGCCGATTGGCGAACCTTTAGACGAAGACAGAGGCGTAGTTGCATCTTATACCTGATGGAAAGTTTATACTTTCCTATCGGCTAAAAAAGATTTAAAAAATATTCACAGTAATTACCATATTAAAGTGATAGCATTATGAATAGAAGAACTTATTAGGAATTACGGAGGTGAATTGTAAACGATAACGGTTGGTTGTTTTTTGAATGAAATGAAACAGATCGGAGAATAGCCATGAGCGAAAATAAAATAACCATTTTAGGAATTGGTAATACTCTTTTCTCGGATGAAGGTGTAGGAATTTATGTTTTACCATTATTAGAGGAAGCATTCAAGAACAATGAAAATATTGAAATAATTGAAGGGTTGACAGATGGGATCAAGTTGCTTGGTCCAGTGGAAGACGCAGAGAACTTAATAATCATTGATGCCATTAATGCAGGTAAACCTGGAGGGACGATAATAAAACTGGAAGGTGACGAGATTCCAGCATACTTCGGAATTAAAATGTCTATTCATCAGTTGGGTTTCCAAGAGGTCTTAATGGCCGCCAAAATGCGGGAAAGATATCCGAAGCGAATAGCCATGTTGGGAATGCAGCCAACTTCACTTCAACTTGGAATTGGCTTGACTGAAACCAATCAAGCCAATCTTGATGAACTAGCAAATGCTGTAATTAAGCAGGTCCAAAATTGGAGTCATTCAAGATGAAACGGGGAGATTTTTTAAAAGAGATGGCTGGAAGTTTGTTCCATACAGTTAAATCCGTTTACGAGCCATTTTTGAGTGATGACTTGGAAAAAATGGAGGAGGCTGCCGATAAAGCTTTGGGGATTAGCTGGATTCCTTTAATGAACGAAAGTGAGCTTTACGCTGAAGTGGAAATGAAATTTCTTAATGGTAAACCCATTATTGTTTCAAAGCATGGTGAGAATCTGCATGCAGTGGATGGGATTTGCCCTGAATGTTCAAATATTATTTTCCTGGCTTCGCAATATTCAACAGGGAAATGTTTGAATTGCGAAAAAGACTTTAATTTTAAGTCCATGACAGGTGAACTAAAACTTGATTCGTTACCGTTGAAATTAAAGGATCACCAGTATTACATAGGGATACAGACGTATAAGAGACAGGGTGGTAGTTATGCATGAGATGTCACTAATGGGGGATATCATCCAGCTTGTTCAAGAGGACGCTGAGGCAAAAGGAATGAAAAGGCTGGAAAAAATTGAGTTGCTTGTCGGAGAAATAGCAAACGCTATGCCGGACGCTCTTAGAATGGCCTTTGCTATAATTCATGAGCAAAATCCCCAGCTATTTTCCGAAACTGCTGAACTGGTTATACACCTTGAGGAGGCAAAGGCCGAATGCGTACTATGCGGGCATGTTTACCGTCCCGAGCAAAAGATTGCCCTTTGTCCTCAATGCAACATTCCTTCCGGCAGGATGCTGTCAGGGGAAACTTTTCAGGTACTATCATATGAGGGGGAGTAATCTATTATGAAGGTAACATTAAGAACAGATGTATTAACAAATAACAACAAAGCTGCAGAGTTCAATCGAGAGCTTTTTCAAAGCACTAATACCTTAGTGATTAACCTGATGAGCTCACCTGGTGCGGGTAAGACCACGCTGTTAGAAGAAACAGTAAGAGCTCTTTCAGGAAAATATCGGATAGCCGTTATTGAAGGGGATTTGGCTACAGAAAGAGATGCTGATCGGATTAGAGCAATGGGTGCTAAAGCAGTTCAAATCAATACTCATGGAGGATGTCATCTCGATGCGAGAATGGTAGCTGCTGCACTGGCTGAATTTGATCTGGAGGAAATTGATCTCTTATTTATCGAAAATGTTGGTAATCTGGTTTGTCCTTCAGGCTACGATCTTGGGCAAAACCATAAGGTAGCTGTCCTCAGTGTTCCTGAAGGTAATGACAAGATCCCAAAATATCCGCAAATGTTCATGCGGACTGAACTGGTACTTTTAAATAAAATAGATTTATTGCCATATCTTGATTTTAACGTTGAAGAAGCCAAAAAGGATTTGACTGAGATTAATCCTGAATCCATCTTATTGCCTATTTCAGCACGTACTCAGGAAGGACTTCATGAATGGATATCATGGATTGAAGGAGCATATGGCAAATGCTTAAAGCAATAAGGGTTGCTGTAAGAGGAAGGGTACAGGGGGTAGGCTTCAGGCCATTCGTGTTTCAGCTTGCTAAGCGATATCAGCTGTGCGGCACAGTACAAAATAATATGGACGGTGTCAAAATCTATCTTGAGGGAGACAACGTCGTTCTCGATGCATTCCTTGCAGATTTAAAAAGTAAAGCCCCAAGACTTTCAAAAATGACTGAAATTATAGTTGAAAAAGCTGAACTTCAAGATGTAAGGGATTTTACGATTATTGAAAGTGAGCGGAGCGGAACATCGATGCTAGTTATCCCTATTGATTCGGCTGTTTGTGAGGATTGTTTACAAGAAATGAATAATCCGACAGATTTCCGTTATCAATACCCATTTATTAACTGCACTCAATGTGGTCCACGTTACACGATTATTAAAGAACTGCCCTATGATCGGCCTTACACTTCTATGGAAAGCTTTCCAATGTGTGAAGACTGCCGGAAAGAATATGAGGATCCGACAAATAGAAGACACCATGCTCAACCAATTGCTTGTCCTAAGTGCGGTCCTAAAGTCCGCCTACTTGACGGGGAAGGTAAAGAGGTGGATTGTGAGGATCCAATTCAACACACGATCAATCTGCTAAAACAAGGAGGTATTGTGGCAATTAAGGGGATTGGTGGATATCACCTCAGTTGTGATGCGAGAAATGAGCAAGCTGTATCTATGCTCCGTATCAGAAAAAAACGACCTAATCGTCCTCTTGCCGTCATGGCGTCCTCACTAGACTCAGCTGCAGAGTTTACGAGGATGGATCCGACCGAAAGAAATCTATTAAAAAGTCCTGAATCACCTATCGTCATCTTAAAAAAACAAACCAATTACGACTTGGCTCATAGTGTGGCACCCGGTATGAGTACGATCGGAGTCATGATGCCTTATACACCGCTTCATTATTTATTATTTGCAGACCAAGATCTTTCCTGTCTAGTTATGACAAGTGCAAATCCATCGGGTCAGCCAATATTATATAAAGATGAAGAGGCTTTTCACTATTTAGACGGAATTGCAGATTATTATTTGGTACATAATCGTGAAATTCTCCATCCTGTAGATGATTCTGTAGTACAGATCAATGATGGTAAACTTGATTTTTTACGACGTTCGCGAGGGTATGTTCCTGACCCTTTTACCACTAAACAGGACGTATCTGGGATTGTAGCCTTTGGGGGACAACAAAAAACAACGTTTACAATCGGTAGAAATGAACAAATCTTTATTGGACCACATATTGGTGATTTAGAAAACCTCGAAACCATTAATCATTATCAGCAGGAGTTGGCCCATCTTCTTAAATGGATGGACCCACCAATGAATACAGCAGTAATTGATATGCATCCCGGCTATCAAGTTCAGAATCTAGTAAATGAATATGATTTTTCGGAAGTCTATCCAATTCAGCACCATCATGCCCATATGGCAGCCTGTTTGGAGGAGCATCGTATTTCTGGAAAGGCATTTGGTATTATTTTGGACGGGACAGGTTATGGGGTAGATGGAAACGTTTGGGGATTTGAAATTCTTCATGGAGACGCTGCTTCGTTTAATCGCCTGGCACATTTACACTATACTCCTCTTCCCAGTGGTGAAAAGTGTATCAAAGAACCATGGAGAAATGCAGCAGCAATGCTCATATCTCTAAACCGCAAGGAAGGGGAGAGATTAGCGAAACAAATTTTCCCTGAACATATTGCCAATATTGATGTATTAAAAAGGATGATTGATAAAAATATCAATACCGTTTATGCCGGAACCTGCGGTCGGTTATTTGATGCTGTAAGTGCCTTATGTGGCGTGACAACGGTCTCAAGCTATGACGGCGAAGCTGCCATTTTGCTTTCTGAGCTGGTTGATGAGAATAAAGTGTATCAACCGTATACTTATAAATTGCTAGACCAAGAGATTTTAACTATTGATTTTTCAGAAATGCTAATGGAAATTGCTTCTGACGTTTTGGAAGAAAAAAAGGTCTCCGAGATTAGTGGAAGCTTTCATGAAACGGTTGTCCAAGCTATTCTCGCTTCTTTGAGGAACATAACTAGGGATATTCCTTGTGAAGAAAAAAAGGTAGTACTTTCAGGTGGCAGCTTTCATAACAGGTACCTTAGAAAAAGAATTTCCGCGGAATTGCGAAAGAATGAATTCCACGTATTTGTCCCGGAACAAATTCCTTGCAATGATGGGGGACTGTCCTTTGGACAATTAGCTGCGGCTGCAGCCAAGAAGGAGGCAAAATTATGTGTGTAGGTGTACCAGCAAAGGTAATAAAAAAGGATGAATTTAGTGCAGAGGTTGATGTCCTTGGTTCACAAACAACAGTGGGGATCATCTTCGTGCCTGAGGTGGAGTTGGGGGATTATGTCATTGTCCATGCAGGCCAGGCAATGAGTATTGTCGATGAGGAATATGCTAAACAAAGTGTGGAGGAGTGGATGAAACTTGTCAATGCACGAAGTTCTGAAACAGTCTAGCAATCCAGAAATCTGTAAGCCATTGGCTGAAGCTGTAATTGAAAAAGCAAAGGAATTCCAAGGGAAATTTGGCCGTAAACCGGCTTTCATGGAAGTGTGCGGCTCCCATACTATGTCGCTTGCCCGAACAGGGGTAAAACCATACATAAAGGATTATGTAAACCTTATTTCCGGACCGGGTTGTCCCGTATGTGTAACAGACCAGCGATCGATAGATGCTATGATTGCCCTTTCCGAGGGAGAGAACCGAATCATCTGTACATTCGGCGACATGATGAGAGTGCCAGGTTCCAAAGGAACTCTGCTGGAATCAAAAATTGCCGGTAAGGATATTCGCGTATTATATTCACCGATTGATGCTGTTAAAGTAGCAGAGGAACATCCAGAAAAAGAAGTTATCTTTCTCGGAATTGGTTTTGAAACGACGATTCCCATTTTAACTCTCATGGTTGCTGAGGCTGAAAAACGAAAGATCGAGAACTTCTCGATCTGGATGACAACAAAATTAGTCGAGCCTGTATTAAGATATTTGCTTGATGCAGGTGAAGTTCATTTAGACGGTTTTTTACTGCCTGGACATGTTTCAATTGTTCTGGGGGAAGATTCCTATTACTATTTAACAGATGAATATCAGATTTCAGGAGTCATAACCGGTTTTGAGACAGCAGAACTTCTTTCAGGTATATACAAATTAATGGATCTAAAAATGTCGGGGAAAACGGAGATATTAAATAATCATCGAGCTGTTGTCAGAAAAACAGGGAACCAGGTGATTCAAAACCATATGGACCAATATCTTACAGAATGCGACGAGGCATGGAGGGGCATCGGAATCATCCCCAACAGTGGACTGGATTTAAAGCCAAAGTATGATAAGTATAATGCCAAAAAGCGCTTCTCAGTGAATGTAGGAGAGCCTAGAAAAACAAAATGCCGTTGCGGTGAAGTTATTCGAGGACTGATTGCACCAACGGAGTGTTCGCTCTTCGGAAAAGCCTGTCATCCAATGAACCCTATTGGCCCATGCATGGTATCAGCAGAAGGAAGTTGTGCAGCCTATTATCAATACATGAGGGAGAGCTTTTAATGGAGAAATATATTAGTCTGGCACATGGAGATGGTGGTGAAATGAGCCACCGACTAATTAGGGAAATTTTTGTGGAGTCTTTTGGCGATGGTAAAGCAGCCTTATTTGATGCGGCAGAAATTACTATTCAAAACAGCAAAATTGCCGTTACGACTGACTCATTCGTGATTAATCCAATATTTTTCCCAGGTGGTTCTATTGGTAAGTTAGCGGTGGCAGGAACAGTAAATGACCTTGCTGTTAGTGGAGCTAAACCTGCCTACTTAACATGTGGATTTGTAATTGAAGAAGGGTTCCCAATTGCAGAACTTAAAAAAATTGTAAGTGATATGGCAGATGAAGCCAGTAAAACCGGTGTGAAAATTGTAGCTGGCGATACAAAAGTAGTTGAACGGGGAAGTGCAGATGGAGTTTACATTAACACTACTGGAATCGGCATCTATGAAACGGGTAAGGGTTGCAGTTTGGAATTTGAAGAAGGGGACGCCATCCTAGTAACAGGCACAATTGGTGATCATGGGATTGCTGTCCTTGCTGCACGTGGAGAATTAGGTATTACGGTACCGATTAACAGTGATTGTGCGTCATTAAATAAAATGCTATGGGAAGTTCTTGAACAAACAGATGGAGTAAAAATCATGAGAGACCCAACAAGAGGTGGATTAGCTACAACTCTTGTGGAGATAGCAGAAGACTTCCACTTAACAATGAAATTGGATGAGCTTGCTTTACCTGTAAAATCAGAAGTGCACGGGGCCTGTGATCTTTTGGGTTATGATCCGCTTTATCTCGCTAATGAAGGAAAAGCAATTATTATTGTGGCAGCAAACGAAAAGGACAAAATACTTGATATATTAAAGGAATTTCCTGAAGGAAAAGATGCAAAAGTAATTGGGTCGATCATTGGAAAACAAAAAGGTCAGCTATTGCTGGAAACACCACTTGGTTCAAAAAGATTACTGACAAGATTATCAGGAACAATGTTTCCGCGGATTTGTTAATAAAATGCCTCCATTCAACATAGAATGGGGGCATTTTTTTTAATATCCATTTTGTTCTTAATAAAGAATAAATAAACTATATTTTCAGGGGTTTTTATAGTATAATCATATTAAATGGTTCTTTAATGAGAACAACACTCTACTATATGAAGGTCTATTATTCAATTTATATCATATATTATAAAAAAATAATAATTATTAGCAGGAGTTGTCGTAATCATGTACAAAAAACTCTGCCCAAAATGTGACAAAGTTTCTTATAGTAGCTATGCTGATGGAAATTGGATTTGTCCTACCTGCAATCAGGATCTAACATCTGTAAAAGCCACTGTACCAAAAGCAAAAAAGCAAGACGGTCCTCATCTATTTATTGTAAAGGAATCTGATCTCCAACATGAACCGAATACTCAACCAAAAATTAGTCCTTATATTTTTAAATCCTTTGATTAGTGAACAGGTCATGTAAAATTGACCTGTTTTTTCCTGGTCAATTTTAAGGAATTATGAAGAATTTATTTCTTTCAAGCTTTGAAACCTGTATAATACAAAGAAGGAACACGTTAGGGATGTGAACACATGAGCAAAATTAAAATTGTAACCGATTCAACTTTGGACTTGCCAATTGAAGTAGCAAAGGAACTGGGTGTTGAAGTGGTTCCATTGGCAATTACGATAAATGGAGAAACGTATTTAGATCGAGTGGAATTAGATCCTGTTAGGTTTATTGAAGAAATGGGTCATTCCAAAGAGCTTCCAAAAAGCTCTCAGCCTTCCACTGGCGCTTTTCTTGAGGTATACGACCGCCTTGGAAAAGAAGGCTACGAAGTCCTTTCTATTCATATGACCGGGAAAATGAGTGGAACCGTCAGATCTGCTGAAAGTGCCGCTCAAATGACTGAATCGAAAGTGACCGTTATTGATTCTAAATTTATTTCTAAAGCGTTGTCATTTCAGGTTCGTGAGGCTGCGGAAATGGCTGAACAAGGCAAGAATATGCAGGAAATTCTTGAACGCCTAGATACGATTCGTGACCATACCAAATTATATATAATGGTAGATACGTTGGAGAACCTTGTTAAAGGTGGTCGCATTGGCAAAGGTAAGGCATTTATCGGTTCTCTATTGAATATCAAACCAATTGCCTCTCTTGAAGGAGCGGAATATACACCTGTTACAAAAGTGCGCAGTTATTCCCAGGTTGTCAAATTTATGGTCAAGCAGTTTACAGAAGATGTTAAGGGAAAAACGATTCAACGTGTCGGCATTGCCCATGCGGAAGCATATGAAATTGCCGCAAAAATTAAAGAAGGCATTTATGAGGTAACCGGTTTTCAGGATGTCGAAATCGATTATACAGGTCCAACGGTAAGTACTCATACTGGACCAGGTGCTTTTGCCTTAATGTATTATACAGATTAAAAAATAGGATGGGCGAAGCTGCCCATCCTATTTGTCTTTTACTAATTCTTTTGTTTCCGTTATCGCATACCCCAACCGTTGTAAATGTTTACGGATTCCACTTCGTTCCCACGTGTTTAAAATTGGATTTTCCAATGCTTTTTTAGGATAAAAAATTCCGACCTTAACCAGTTCATCAAAGCTTAATCCTTGATGGACATGCTGTTCAATTAGTTGGTCTCGACGATTGATAATATCTAGGTAGATCTTCATGGAATCCTGGAATTCTTCCTTCGAAAAAATACCTTTTTGATGTCCGGTAATATAGGTATGTACATCAAGGGTTAGCAGCCGATTTCCTGAGGCAATGAATTCATCAATATTTCCATCTGTTCCGTTATACCATGGTCCAAATGAAGTCATATCATAATCTCCAACAAACGCAACCCCTAAGTCAGGAAAATACGGGCATGAAAAACCTTGCGTATGTCCTGGGGTATGTAAGAAGATAACCTTTACCCCGTCAAAGATATATTGGGATTCATATTCGTAGGTACCCGAAATTTCGCCTAGATTTTTAGTCCATTCTTTTGGAAGTGTGCTTTTCCATTTCTCGACACCCTCTGCGCCCCATTCCTGATAGACTCCATTTGCCTTTGCGACTTCTTCTACCGTACGGGAGGTATCAAATTCAATCGGATTGATTAATTTGGTGGCATCTTTAAAGAGATGGTTATGAAGGGTGTGATCGGGATGGTAATGAGTGTTTATGATTAATTCAATTCCCTTTTCATGATCAACATCCAATAATACTTTTGGATCAGCACCTGTGTCAATTAATACTTTTTCAGAGCAATCCAAATACAAACTTCTAGAATAAGGGACTTTGCTTCGGTTGGGACCCTCTAAAATCATCAATGGACCAATTCGTTCCATCCTGTTCACCTCGCCTTTAACATTCATTTTTAATAGAATGAGTGAATGTNNTTATATCACATCTTAAAAATAGTTCAAAAAATTTTTACAGCAGATCTTTTCTTTCTTCTTTTTTGAAACTTTGTTACACTATTGACGGATATTGAATAAAAGGTTGTGTGAAGCTAATGAAGATTCGGTTTGGATGGATCATTTTTATGTTGATCGCTTTATTATTATCTGGATGTGGAAAAGAAGAGATTCAGAATAAAGTAGATTGGCCGGTTACAAATTTTTCGGCAACTTCCCAAGAGAATAAACCAGTTGAATTGAAGAATTTTAAAGGTAAGATTTGGATTGCTGATTTTATTTTTACCAGTTGTGTTGACGTTTGTCCTCCTATGACATCCAATATGCTCAAATTGCAAAAGATGGTAAAAGAGGAAAAACTAAAAAATGTAGAATTTGTTTCCTTTAGTGTTGATCCAACGGTTGATACTCCGAACAAATTAACAACATATGCTCAGCAATTCAGGGTAGATTTTAAGAATTGGACATTTTTAACAGGGTATTCACAGGAATTTATAGAAGACTTTGCTAAAACAAACTTCAAGACTTTTGTGAAAAAACCTGATACAGGAAACCAGGTTATTCATCAAACGTATATCTATTTAGTCGGTCCGGATGGACATATAAAAAAATCCTATGACGGGTACAAAAATGTTCAGTATGATGAAATGATTCATGATATTAAAGCACTGCAATAGACCATTGAATTGGTCTATTTTTTCAATATGCATAAGATAAATTACACATTTATCTTGTATTGTTTAAGTCATGATATAATAAGAATGATATAGAAGGCAGGTGAATGAAATTGAAAAAGTTTGTCCCCCTTCTAGTTCTCTTAATCCTATTATTGGGTTCCTGCAGTGAAGACAAAATGGCCCTCCATCAGGTTAAGCAAACAGCTATAGAAGTTTATGAGCCCGTTCCTGCGGATTTTTATCCACGTAAATTAACTGTATTATCAGCAGGGGATTCCCTGACACAAGGTGTAGGTGACAGCACCGGGCAGGGCGGTTATCTGCCCTATTTAAAAACCATGCTTGAAAAAGAAAAAGGAATCAAAGAAGTGGATTTTTATAACTACGGTGTAAAAGGGAATCGTACTACTCAGCTGTTAAAGAGATTGAAATCTCCAGAAATGAAACCTGTATTACAAAAGGCAGACTTGGTCATCCTGACTATTGGCGGTAATGATTTAATGAAAGTGGTGAAGGATCATTTCTCAGATCTCCAGCTTTCGGATTTTACCGAGGGAAAAGAAATCTATCGTAGAAACTTAATCGAGATTATGGAAGAAATTTCTGAAGAAAATCCTAATGCCTCGATTGTGCTTGTGGGCTTATATAATCCTTTTTCCAAGTGGTTTTCCGATATTAAAGAGATGGATCAGATCGTCTCTGATTGGAATCAAACAGCTCAAGCAATCATGACCAATTATGGAAATGCCTATTTCGTCTCTATTGAGGATGTATTTTTGCACGCTAATGAAAATTTGTTATATACCGATAACTTTCATCCTAATGACAGAGGCTATGAGCTGATTGCTGAGAGGCTGAATGATACCTTGGAGGAGAAGGTTCTGCCTGATCTTGAAAAGAAGCCGTACGTGGTTAGTAATGAGGAGAATTAGACGGATATGAAAAATAAATGGAAAATGTCGTTCTTGATTTTAATGGTTATCAACCTTTTGACAGCAATTATTTTATTTTCCTTAATTGTGTCTCCAGCTTCCAGTCCTGATATTCCAGCTAAAAAAGGTTCAAATCGAGATTATGTATCTTTTCACGTCAAATCAAATAAATACGATTTAAACCGATTAATTAATCATTATTTGGAACAAGAAGTGGAAGATTCCCCCATTGATTATCGTGTAGTATTGAATGATGAAGTGGAATTGTACGGCATTCTCCCAGTTTTTAGCGATAAAATTAATATGAAACTGACATTTGAGCCAGAAGCTTTAAAAAACGGGGATTTAGTCTTAAAGCAAAAATCAATGTCAATTGGTAGTTTGCGCGTACCCATTTCCTACGTCCTTTCGTTTATAAAAGAAAATTATAAACTGCCTCGTGGTGTGGAAATAAGACCGTCTGACAAACTTATATATGTTCATATGCAAGAGTTGAAATTGAAAAGTGATATGAAAATAGAAGCAGAGCAATTTGATTTAAAGAAAAACAAGATCTCTTTTACAATTTTAGTACCCGTAAAATAGGCGCCTTCAAAGCAGGGCGCCTTTTTCAATCGATGATCCTTACGATTTGAAGCTCAGGTACCTCTTCTGATAATCCCACTAACAGAATGGTGTAGCTTTCATTGGCCTTAAAAAGCAGTTTAGGCATTGGGAGGATTACGTGTTTGGTTCCTGCGTTTCTGACTTCAAGATCAATGGTCATAGGGGTGAGGGCAAGATATTCAGTTGCTTGTTTATAGGACACATTTGGAAATACAACATCTCTGTCCTTAACGGCTATATCAATGGAGGGGGTATCAGGTGATAAATGAATAAACCGGACCTTAGCTTCATTCATTGGAACAGATGGATGATTTTCAAAAATGAGCAGTCGCATTTTGGTAACTTGGTCAATTGTAGCTAAAGTATAGGAACCCCCTGATTCGACAGTGATTTTTTTATTTAACACACTGTCAACCATATTTCCGGCAGGATATAAATCAATATGATATTTGCCGGGCTTTAATGTAAGATCAGTGCTGATCTTTTTAAACGGCAGATCTTTAATGAGTTGTTGACCATTGACATAAACGTCGATATTAGGGGAATTATACGATGTATGCAGAATTCTGACAGATGCATCACTCTGGGTTCGGGCGGCATTAAGCATAACTTCTATTGCTTTATTTATGTTGTGAAGGTGTTTAAGGTAGTAATGGATGTGATATTGCGGATTTGTGTATTTATAGTACTGAGCAAGAGTATCGTATAGTGCAGCTCTTTGCAGATATTCTGTAGAGGTTCGTTTATCAGGCATCCAACCATCTCCTCTAATCTTTTACATACTACTTTATTCAAACAGAAATGGGGGAGTGTCAAAGTTTTATTCCAAAAGATATAATTTTTTCATTTTTTGTTTACAAATGGATATTATAAACATATACTAAAAACAAATAAGTTGGAAAGTGGGTGATGTGCAATGTTTATTCAATGGAATAGAATTGTGAAGAAAAATTTTAGTATCTGCACAGCCCATAGTGTCTCTTTATAGAGATATTTGACGTTTATTCCTTCCTGCGAATAAAACCATGGGCTGTGTCTGCCCATGGTTTTTTATCTGTTATGGCATGAAAGCCAACTCAAATTATTTTCGCTGGAGGAATTAACATTGAACTTATTAACAATTGGATTAACGGAGAAGATCTATACCGATTTTGAACAATTAAAAACAGAAGATAATGCGATTCTAGGCAGGATCGCTCTCGAACATAAACAAATGTACCGCGTTTGGACAGAACATGGTGAACTATTATGCGAAGTATCTGGGAAATTCAACTATCAAGCCTTTAGCCGAGAGGATTACCCCGCTGTTGGCGACTGGGTAATCATTAAGCCAAGAATAGATGATGGCAAAGGAACCATAACTGGTATACTCCCTAGGAAAAGTAAATTTTCTAGAAAAACAGCTGGTTTGACAACAGAAGAACAAATCGTTGCCACTAACGTGGATACAGTCTTTTTGGTGAATTCTTTAAACGAAGACTTAAACCTTAGAAGAATGGAACGCTATCTATTATTAACCTGGGAAAGCGGTGCAAGCCCGGTCATTATTCTAAGTAAAGCTGATTTGTGTGGGAATGTGGCGGAGAAGGTGGCTGAAGTAGAAGCCATTGCTTACGGTGTTCCAGTCATACCAATTAGTGCAGAAACTCAGGAAGGTTTTCATCATTTGGATCCCTATTTACTACCGGGGAAGACTATTGCATTACTGGGTTCATCAGGAGTTGGTAAATCCACCTTAACGAATCGCCTATTAGGTGTTGATAAACAATTAGTAAAAGAAATTCGGCTTGATGATGATAAGGGTCGACATACCACCACACATCGGGAAATGATTTTGCTTCCAAATGGCAGTATTTTAATCGATACCCCAGGAATGAGAGAACTGCAGTTATGGGAAAGTGCAGATGGATTATCAGAAACATTTTCTGAAATTGAACAAGTTTCCAAAGAATGCAGATTTAGGGATTGCGAGCACAATGATGAACCTGGCTGTGCCGTCTTGAAAGCCATAGAAGAAGGCAAAATTGATGTCAACCGACTATCAAGTTACAATAAACTGCAGCGCGAGTTAGCTTTTATTGAGCGGAAAACAGATAAGCGGGCTCAGGCTGAAGAAAAGAAAAAGTGGAAGAATATCCATAAGCAAATGAAACAACGAAAAATTCGATAAAGAAGTTGCCGAACCATTCTCATTGGTTCGGCTTTTTGCAATCTGATGGAGACTTTCTGTATACTCATATTAAACACAAAAAGGGGTGGGTAACATGGATCAGTCCTATCAGGTGGCAACGTTTGCCGGGGGATGCTTTTGGTGTATGGTGAAGCCTTTTGACCAGCAACCAGGCATCATCAACGTCATTTCAGGGTATACAGGGGGTACCGTTGAAAATCCGACCTATCAGCAGGTTTGTTCCGATTCAACAGGTCATTACGAAGCCGTGCAAATAACATACGATCCGGAAGTTTTTCCATACGAAAAGCTGCTTGAATTATTCTGGCAACAAATTGACCCAACGGATCCCGGGGGTCAATTTTATGACCGTGGACAATCGTATGAAACCGCGATTTTTTATCATAATGAGCAGCAGAAACAGCTAGCAGAAGATTCTAAGGTGGCGTTGCAAGAGAGCGGCCGATTTAGTAAGCCAATCGTAACTCCTATTTTAGCGGCAAAAACCTTTTATCCCGCCGAAGAGTATCATCAGCAGTATTATAAAAAAAATCCAGTTCATTATGAGAGATATCATATCGGTTCCGGCCGTGCTGGGTTTATAAAAGAACATTGGGGGGATCAGAAAAAATGAAGGATCTAGAGAAATTAAAAAAGACTCTGTCGCCAATCCAATTTGAAGTGACGCAAAATAACGGGACAGAACCCCCGTTTCGTAATGAATTTTGGAATGAAACGAGAGAAGGCATATACGTGGATATTGTGTCAGGTAAGCCGCTGTTCAGTTCTCTGGATAAATTTGATGCAGGCTGTGGATGGCCAAGTTTCACCAAGCCAATCGAGGAAGAAGAAGTGCTGGAAAAATCCGACTACAGCCATTTTATGATTCGGACAGAAGTAAGAAGCAAAACGGCTGATTCACATTTGGGACATGTTTTCAATGATGGTCCTGCGCCAACTGGCCTCCGATATTGCATTAATTCTGCTGCGTTACGATTTATCCCAAAGGATCAGCTTGAAGAGGCAGGCTATGCAGAATTTATAAAACTATTTGAAGAAAAGTAAAAAGCCGCATTTAGCGGCTTTTTAGCTTTGCTGTTGAAGTCATTCCTCCGGATAATACAAATTTCATTGCATCTTCAGGTTTTACATCCATCAATTCGACCTGTTCTTTTGGGATTAAAAAGGTAAATCCCGCCACCTGAAAGGTTTGCGGAATGTAGACTGCCACATGATCCTTTAGAGGACTATAGAAATCCTCCAATTGTTCGGAAGTAATAAAGCCGATACTTCGCATTTCCGTACCAGGTATCACTACTAACGCCACTTTTGAAAAAGATTTCTTTTCGCCTAAAAATGATTGTATCGTGTCCTTTATGACGGAATAAATGGTTTTTACGATCGGAATTTTATCTAAAATTCGATCAATGATTTTTATTAATTTACCTGTCACAAATTTTGTAGACATCCATCCTAACAAAGTTATTAACACAATTGTAGTTAATAATCCAATCCCCGGTATGTAATCATCCTTAAAATAAATTTTAAGAGTATTTCCTAAAAGACTGTCTAGAAAAATAAACGTTTTGTAGATTACATAAACTACAAGGATAATTGGAACGATCGTCAAGATTCCATTTATAAAGTTTTTCAAGATTGCTTTCAATTTTCTCACCTACATTTCATCCTGTCCTTAAAATAATATAGGCGTTTGCACATACGGGTCAAGCATCTACTTCATAAAGTAACAGGGAAAGAAACATTCTTAGAGGAGTGAATGCGAATGTATGGTTATGGATATGGTATGGATGGATGCTGCGGCGGCTACCCTGTAGGCGGTTATGGTTACGGAGGCGGCGGTTTTGGCTTTGGTTTTGGCGGATTTGCATTGATCGTCGTATTGTTCATTCTATTAATCATTATTGGCGCTAGCTGGGCATATTAATAATATGGCGTTAGGACGGCTGATTCTTAGAGAATCAGCCATTTTTTGTATTTTCAAACATAAACCAAAACACGAACAATAAATAATATATTCTATAAATAGTTCGTATTTAATGTTGACGAGTGGGGTAATGTCTGATATATTTACCAATGGTTAAAGAAATTCAAGACATGGGGGTTTTTGACAATGGATACGAGATATGATGTGATTGTAGTGGGTGCTGGCCCTGCAGGCATTTTTACCTGCTATGAACTAACGCTAAAATTGCCTAACACAAAGGTATTATTAGTGGATAAAGGACATGATATTTATCGGAGAAATTGCCCCATTTTACAAAAGAAGATTGAAAAATGCCCACCGGCGTCCGGAAGAAAAGAATTTGCAGGCTGTTTGCCAGCTTGTTCGATTACCAATGGATTTGGTGGAGCTGGTGCTTATTCGGATGGAAAGTTTAATATTACAAGTGAATTCGGCGGCTGGATGACTGATTACCTTCCGGATTCTCAAGTAGTTGAATTAATACGCTATGTAGATGAAATTAATTTGCAGCACGGAGCAACCGAGAGCATTACCGATCCGTTAACAGATGCTGTTAAGGATATTGAACGCCGTGGCTATGCTGCCGGATTGAAGCTCCTGCGCGCCCAGGTCCGCCACCTCGGAACGGAGCAAAATCTGCAAATCTTGATGAGTATCTTTGAGTATTTAAAAGATAAAATTGATATGAGATTTAAATTAGAAGTAGAGGATTTAATAACAGAAAAAACAGCTGACGGATATGTCGTCAAAGGGATTAATATTAAGGGTGACCAACATGTTTATGCGGATAGGGTCGTCATTACACCCGGTCGTGATGGTTCAAAATGGTTGACAGATATTATGAAATCACGCCGCTTAAAAATGTCTAGTAATCAAGTGGATATTGGGGTCCGTGTGGAAACTTCGAATATCGTTATGCAGGAAATCAACGAACATTTATATGAAGGGAAGTTTGTGTTTAATACCTCAGTTGGTACAAGGGTTCGAACATTCTGCAGCAACCCTTCCGGCCACGTTGTGGTGGAGAACCACTCCGGGATCATGCTTGCAAACGGACACGCTTATAAAGATCCGAAGCTGGGAAGCCCGAATACAAACTTTGCCTTGCTGGTTTCACATAAGTTTTCAGAGCCGTTTGATAAGCCGAATGAATACGCTCATGAGATTTCCCGATTGGCCAATGTGTTATCAAACGGTGGATTGATTGTACAAAAATACGGTGACATTCTTAAGGGCCGCCGTTCTACTGAAAAGAGAATTCGTGAAGGGTTTATCGAGCCGACTTTAAAGGAAGCTGTACCAGGCGACTTGGGATTAGTTCTTCCTTATAACACTTTAAAGAGTTTGATTGAAATGACTGAGGCACTTAATCAAGTAACACCTGGACTTGCTTCTGAACATACCCTTTTTTATGGGGTAGAAGCAAAATTTTATTCCGCAAGACCAAAGCTAAATGAACGTTTTGAAACTGAAATTAATGGTCTCTATGTCGGTGGTGATGGGGCAGGGATCACACGAGGACTTGCACAGGCAAGTGCCTGCGGAGTCTGGATTGCCCGGGATATTATTGAGAAGCAAGCAGCAAAAGTAGGAAGAGAATCAGTTCAAGTTTAATGTACTTACCCTACCATACAGAGAAAGTAAAGTAACAGATCGATTACTATTATTATTAAAAAAACAGACATGAATGGTGTCTGTTTTTTTCTTTGCTTTAAACATTATTTCAATGAAAGAAACAAAATATCGAATCATACACTTTTAATAGGACTGACTTCATTACGTAAGGGAAGTGGTAAAGGTTGGAACAATCATATTTAATCAAACCAATGCTAGGCGAAGAATACCCGATGATTGATTATGGCAAAGGGGTCTATTTATACGATATAAATGGTAAAAAATATTTGGATGCTGCTTCCGGTGCTGTAACCGCAAATATTGGACATGGGGTAAAAGAAATTATTGACGCTATGAATGAACAGGCTAACAAGATTTCGTTTATTTACAGGTCCCAGTTTACAAGCAAAGCAGCAGAGGAATTAGCAGCGGAAATTGCTCAATGGACTCCCGGTGACTTAAACTGGAGTTTTTTTGTAAACAGTGGTTCCGAAGCAACAGAAACAGCGATGAAAATGGCGATTCAATATTGGCAGGAACAAGGGATTTTTACAAAAACAAAGGTATTATCCAGGTGGGTCAGTTATCATGGCATCACTTTAGGGGCACTCTCTATGTCAGGACATTCCGGTAGAAGGGCACGTTTTGTCCCGCTTTTAGAGGAGTTTCCAGTCGTCCATCCACCCTATTGTTATCGCTGTCCCTACAATCTTGAGGCACCTTCATGTCAATATTTATGTGCGAGAGAATTAGAGACAGCGATCAATCGAATTGGTGCGAATCAAATAGCTGCTTTTATCGCAGAACCGGTAATTGGGGCTGCAGGAGGTGCTATTGCTCCGCCAAAAGACTATTTAAAAACAATTAAACAGATTTGTGATAGCTATCATATTCTGTTCATTGCTGATGAAGTGATGACTGGTTTTGGGAGGACTGGGACGATGCTTGCCTGTGAGCAGTGGGGGGTCGTTCCGGATATCGTTGCATTAGGAAAAGGGATGGGCGCAGGATATGCCCCAATTGCCGCAGCGGTGGCAAGTGAAAAAGTAATGGCCCCTATATTAGCAGGGTCACAATCCGTTATGAGCGGTCATACATTAAGCGCCAACCCACAATCATGTGCCGTTTCTCTGGCAGTTCTCCAATATTTGAAAAAGAACCAGATTATAAAAGGAGTAGAATCGAAGGAAGTATACTTGAAAACTGAATTGGAAAAATTGAAGAACCAATTTTCCTTTATTGGAGATGTTCGGGGTAAAGGATTATTATTGGGAATTGAATTTGTGGAAAATCAGAAAACAAAAGCACCATTCCCAAGGAATATGGAGGTGACCAGTAAAATGATTTCCATTGCCAAAGCAAGGGGACTACTTCTTTATCCAGCAGGAGCCGGCATAGACGGGGTGCATGGGGATGCCGTTATTGTATCTCCTCCATTAACCATTACAACTAATGAAATGGTTGAATTGGTAAGTTTACTAAAACAAACCTTTACAGCCTTTTTAAATGAAATTTCGGAAAATGTAGGTGACAGTTAATGGAAAATTCATTTAAAAAAATCACAACAATAGAGGAAGTTATGAAATTTTTCCATAATGGGATGACTTTAATGTTTGGGGGTTTTGGAGGTGTTGGAACTCCACCAACCATCATTGATGCCATTATTGAAAAAGGAGTGAACAATCTGACACTGATTGGAAATGATACAGGATTTCCTGAAATTGGCATTGGTAAATTAGTTAGCCGTGGAAGAGCAAGAAAGGTAATTGCTTCTCATATTGGCTCGAATCCGTTTGCCGGAAAGTTTATGCATGAAGGGAGGCTGGATGTAGAGTTTTCGCCACAGGGTATATTAGCGGAGCGAATACGTGCAGGTGGAGTAGGTCTCCCTGCTATTCTATCAGATATTGGTTTAGATAATGAAATTGTTGCTACTAACAAACCTCGCTTTCAATTAAACGGGAAAGAATACTTGGTGGAGACAGCGCTGAAGGCTGAGGTTTCAATCGTTTTTGCAAAGACATCAGATGAGTATGGAAATTTGATTTTTGACAAAAGTGCTCGTAACACGAATCCACTAGTTGCGATGGCTGGGGATATAACCATAGCCGAAGTGGAGGAAATCGTCCCTCTTGGCAGTCTTGACCCTGAAGAAATTATAACTCCCGGGGTATTTGTAGATTATATCGTTCCCTCGAAAGGAGTAAATTGGAAATGGGCATGGGAGTAGATATTCGAAATATGTTAGCGAGACGCGCAGCAGAGGAAATCCAAAATGGAATGGTGGTCAACTTAGGTATTGGCATCCCTTCTCTTGTCCCTAATCACCTTAATAAAAATTTCCGTGTCATGTTTCATGCTGAGAATGGGATTACCGGAATGGGTCCCACACCGAGAAAAGGTGAAGAGGATGAAAACCTTTGTAATGCTGGAGGTTTTCCGGTCACTTTAAATCCTGGAGGTTCTTATTGTGATAGTGCCACTGCTTTTGCGATGATTCGAAAAGGGAGAGTAGACATCACGATATTAGGTTCCTTGCAGGTCAGTGAAAAAGGGGATTTGGCCAATTGGATTGTCCCCGGTAAAAGGGTGCCTGGCATGGGCGGTGCCATGGAATTGGCCCAAAAGGCAAAGAAAGTAATTGTTTTAATGAATCATTGTGATAAAAATGGAATGCCAAAAATCGTTAAGAAATGTACTCTTCCTCTTACTTCCTCCTCATGTGTTGATCTCATTATAACCGAGTTGGCGGTTTTTAGAGTTATTGACAAAGGTTTACAATTAACAGAATTATTCTCGCCATATAACCTGAACGAGGTAATCAAAAAGACTGAGTGTGAGTTTACCATTAGTGAAAATATTAGAAAAGTCTCTTATTAATCGATTCTGAGTATTTAAAGGGAGTGGTGGTATTTGAACAATCAAAAAGAACGAATTAAAACTTGGATGAAGGAGAATCGAGCTAGAGGAGCTAGATTATTGCAAATTTTGGTGCGTGAGAATAGCACAAGAGGCAATGAAAGCGGTGCCCAAGCCGTTTTAATTGAAAAATGCCGTCAGCTTGGATTAACAATGGATATTTGGGAAATTGGCGGGGAAGAGTTAAAAAAACATGAGGCATATTGCTNNCACCAGTTTCGATGGGAATCCAAATTTGGTTGCCATCTTAAAAGGTACAGGTGGCGGAAAATCTTTGATTTTAAACGGTCATATTGATGTAGTTCCTGTTGGTGACGAAAAAAGCTGGAAAGAGGATCCTTTTAGTGGCCATATAGAGTGTGGTAAATTATATGGCCGTGGTGCAACCGACATGAAGGGGGGCACCGTTGCCTTACTTATGGCAATGGAGTCAATTATTGCAACCAAAACTAAGCTTAAGGGTGATGTTATTTTTCAGAGTGTAATAGAGGAAGAAAGCGGTGGAGCAGGTACTTTGGCTGCAGTATTAAGAGGATACAAAGCAGACGGTGCCATCATTCCGGAACCAACAAACATGAAGGTCTTTCCGAAGCAGCAAGGCTCAATGTGGTTCCGAATTTCCGTAAAAGGAAAAGCGGCCCATGGTGGTACAAGATATGAAGGGGTTAACGCGATTGAAAAATCACTAGCTGTTATCCAAAGGCTGCAAAAATTAGAAAAAGACCGGAATGAACGTATAACAGACCCTTTTTACGAAAATATCCCAATTCCCATTCCTATTAATATCGGAAAAATGAACAGCGGCGAGTGGCCATCCTCTGTCCCAGATACCGCGATTATTGAAGGGAGAATGGGGGTTGCACCTGAGGAAACAATCCCAGCAGCCCAATTAGAAATGGAACATTGTCTGGCAGAGCTTAATCAGCACGATCCTTGGTTTCAAGACCATCCATTATCCATTGAGTGGTTTGGCGGCAGATGGCAGCCAGGCAGTTTGAATGAGGAGCATCCTTTGGTTACCGAACTCTCCGCTAGTTATAAAGAGATTAAAGGGCAGCATCCAGTTATAGAAGCTAGTCCTTGGGGAACGGATGGAGGAATTCTATCAAACTTTGGCCATACCCCTGCGGTTATTTTTGGGCCGGGTATTACAGAGGTTGCCCACGACGCCAATGAACATATCCATCTAGAAGATATGTTTTTAGCAAGTGAAATTATTGCCTTAACTATATTAAATTGGTGTGGGGTACAGGAAGAAATTTAGGCTTCTGTAAAATCTTACAAAAAGTAAATCTAGAAAAATAGTGAAAATTCAAGTAATATTTTATT
The DNA here is from genome assembly GCF_036962145.1 of Bacillus sp. JJ1764. Taxonomy (NCBI): domain Bacteria; kingdom Bacillati; phylum Bacillota; class Bacilli; order Caryophanales; family Bacillaceae; genus Bacillus; species Bacillus sp. JJ1764. Next base: position 57,437 of record NZ_JBALNY010000126.1, read on the forward strand.
AAGAATAGNNGAATAGTTATTTTAGTAAAAATGTCTGGCTTTCCCCGGGCCAGGCATTTTTTCGAATAAAAGGGAGTGACCTCGATGAATCAATTGGCAACTACTGTTTATATAGACGAGAGCAGCTATTATCTTGAGGTTTGTCTGGACCCATTTAACAAACGGATTAGAGTGGATGACTACCGTGGAAATCTAAAACAATTGCTGAGTAAGGTCGAGGAATTGGTCCATGAGCACCAATCGGAAAAATTAATAATAAAAGGGCGCAAGGAGGACATCATTCCTTTTTTTGAGTTTGGTCTTCAGCCTGAGGGCATGATTGATCGATATTTTCACGGTTCTGATGCCTATTTACTCACAAAATATTATACATCTGAACGAAAGAAAAACGATCATTGGGTTACCGAAGATGGTATGATTCACAGTATTTATCAGTTAAATGTTAATTCTCAAAAATCATTGCCACCAAAGGAATATGAGTTACGGAAAGTAAATGAAAGTTGTGCAGACGATCTTTCTACTTTGTATAAGCACGTTTTTCAAATTTATCCAACCCCATTACATGACCCGGCCTATATAAAAAAGACCATGAAGGAAGGAACGATTTATTATGGTTATTATTATAAGGGGAAAATCGTGAGCGCTGCGTCTGCGGAGTTGAATTTATTTTATAAAAATGCCGAGTTAACCGATTGTGCAACGCTAACGGAACATCGGAAATACGGGTTGATGAAATTGATCCTAATTGAACTGGAAAAGGAATTAAAACAAAAAGGTATCTATTGTGCCTATTCGATCGCCCGTGCATTATCGTTTGGGATGAATGCCGTGTTATTCCAATTGGGCTTTGCTTATCGGGGCAGGTTAATGAATAATGTCTATATTTATGACAAGCTTGAAAACATGAATATGTGGGTGAAAGATTTGGCAAGCTGCTAGGTATTTGGCTTTGCGTGCTGAAAATTAGGCACTGATTCATGTTGATGGGAATGGGGGGCAGACATGGTCCAATTAACTGCGTTAACGCAAGAAGTATTAACGGCAATTTTAAAAAGTATCGATGAAGGTATTCATGTTGTGAATATAGATGGAAAAACCATTTTTTATAATGAAGTGGCTGCCAGACATGATGGGATGGAAGTGAATGAGGTATTAGGAAAGCACCTATTTGAAGCCTTTCCTTCCCTTACAAAAGAATCCAGCACTTTATTGAAGGTGATTAAGTCGGGGAAGCCGATTTTTAACCAAACCCAGGAGTACGTTAATCTACATGGCTCGAGGATTGATACCATCAACACGACCTTGCCCATTTTTGTAGGGGAAGAAATCATTGGGGCTGTGGAGATTGCCAAGGATTATTCACGAATGAAAATTCTTTCGGAACGACTGCTTGATTTGCAAAGGGGATTAAATAAAACGGGCAGAAAAAAGACAACCAGACAAGTAAACTATACATTAAACGATCTTAAGACCATCCATCCTCTTTTTTTAAAATTAAAGGACGAAGCAAGGAAGCTGGCAAAATCAGATTCTCCGATTCTCGTATATGGTGAGAGCGGTACCGGTAAAGAGCTATTTGTCCAAGGAATTCATCATGAATCGTTACGAACAAATGGCGCGTTTATTGCGCAGAATTGTGCGGCAATCCCGGAAACATTGCTGGAGAGTATCCTGTTTGGTACTTCAAAGGGAAGTTATACAGGTGCGGTTGATCGCAAAGGTTTATTTGAGCTGGCCGACGGCGGTACCCTTTTTTTGGATGAATTACATACGATGCCCATTGAGCTTCAGGCCAAGTTGCTTAGAGTTTTGGAAGATGGCATGGTGAGAAGGGTGGGGAGCTCGGAAAATATTTTGGTGAACGTCAGAGTGATTGCCGCGATGAATGTCCATCCAAGCAAAGCTCTTCAAAATCAGAACTTGCGCTCCGATCTTTATTACCGTTTAAACGTATTTACTTTTTCCCTTCTTCCATTAAGAGAGAGGAAGGAGGATATCCTGTTTTTAACGGAATATTTTCTAAAAGAATTTAATAAAAAATTGCACAAAAACATTCATCAATTAGATCCAGAGTTGGAGCTGTTTCTCGAAGAATATCCTTGGCCTGGAAATGTCCGAGAATTAAAGCATACGTTGGAGTATATGATGAATGTGTGTGAAGGATCCAGTTTAACTTGCACAGATTTGCCATTCATGCTGCAGCAGCAAAGGCCAGTCATAAAGAAAGTTGAAAATAAGGAATGCATGTCATTAAGAAAAAATATCGACGATTTAGAAAAACGGTTAATTATCGATGCGATGAATCAATGTAATGGGAATGTCAAACATGCGGCAAAGCTGTTGGAAATTCCCAGACAAACTCTGCAATACAAATTGAAAAAGGTAGCCATTGAATGTGCCGAGTAATCGGCACGTTTTTTATTCTCATAAATAATGAATGCCTTAACAAAAGGGCTGTTACTACTTTTAGCGTTGGCACGTTCCTTGCATATTATTTAGTAAAGCATATGTAGGAGGAATGGTGCATGAAACAATTTTTATATAAGCCAGCGAGGTATTGGAAAGATATTGAACTATGGAAAGACGTGACGGAAGAGCAATGGAATGATTGGCTATGGCAACTAACGAATACCATTCGCACATTAGATGATTTGAAAAAGGTCATTCATTTGACGCCTGATGAAGAGGAGGGCGTTCGCATTTCAACCAAAACCATCCCGCTAAATATTACTCCTTATTATGCTTCACTCATGAATCCAGATGATCCGCGCTGTCCGATTCGCATGCAGTCTGTTCCAATCTCCAAGGAAATTTATAAAACGAAATATGATTTAGAAGATCCGCTTCATGAGGATGAAGATTCACCAGTCTCAGGGTTGACGCACCGCTATCCCGATCGTGTGCTGTTTTTGGTAACCAATCAGTGCTCGATGTATTGCCGCTATTGTACTAGACGACGCTTTTCCGGACAAATCGGAATGGGAGTCCCTAAAAAACAACTCGATGCTGCCATCTCCTATATTCGCCAAACACCACAAGTAAGAGATGTGTTAATATCCGGTGGTGACGGCCTGTTAATCAACGATAATATTTTGGAATATATCTTGAAAAACTTACGTGAAATTGATCATGTGGAAATAATTCGGATCGGTACAAGAGCTCCAGTAGTATTTCCGCAAAGGATTACCGAAAATCTTTGCAATATCCTGAAAAAATATCACCCCGTTTGGCTGAATACCCATTTTAACACTTCCATTGAAATCACCGAGGATTCTAAAAAAGCTTGTGAAATGCTCGCAAATGCCGGTGTACCTGTCGGGAACCAATCGGTCATTCTTGCCGGAATTAATGACAGTGTGCCGATTATGAAGCGCTTAATGCACGACCTCGTAAAAATTCGTGTCCGCCCTTACTACATTTATCAATGTGATTTATCAGAAGGGATTGGTCATTTCCGTGCTCCTGTCTCAAAAGGGTTGGAAATCATTGAGGGACTTCGCGGGCACACTAGCGGCTATGCTGTGCCAACCTTTGTCGTCGATGCTCCTGGCGGTGGCGGAAAAATTGCCCTGCAGCCCAATTATTTAATCTCTCAGAGTGCTGAAAAGGTTGTACTACGCAATTTTGAAGGGGTTATTACCTCCTATCCAGAGCCGGAAAATTACGTTCCGGGAAGAGCTGAGGGTTATTTTAAGGAAGTATATCCGGATATGGATGAGAAAAAATCGCTAATAGGTATCGCCGGCATCATGAACGATGAGCATTTCAATTTGATTCCTGAAGGGTTGTCACGATTAAATCGAAGAAATCAATATAATCAGGATCCATCTCATTCTACACTTAAAGATAAACGTGGCAAACGCGATGAAATGAAGGAAAAGAAATACCAGGCCATGGTGCAAAAAGATAGTCCATCTACAGAAAAATCTGAAGCCAACTCCGTAAACGAGTAGGAGGGATTTTGTTGAAAGAAATTTGTGAATGGTGCCAGGCACCAAATGCCGAAATGATCTCCGGTTCAGTTTATTGGGAATTGCCAGATGGAACAAGAGCAATTGAAATAACCGATGCTCCCACGATCACCTGTCCCGATTGTCAAATGGTGTATCAAAAAGAATCGATTGTGAAAGAAATCGAGGATCAATTATTTTTAATAGATTGTAAAAAGGTAGGCAAAACGATTACCTTTGAAGAATTAATGACCATACCTCGTTTATTAAAACGAAACTATTTTGATTTTTCCTGATAAATAAAGCAGCCTTTGGGCTGCTTTTGTTTTGAAAGACAAAACTTGGTATGGTGTTATGGGAACTGTCTTTCATTGGTGTGATGAAAGACAAAATGAGGTCGAGCCAAAAAGGAACTGTCTATCATCGGTATGATGAAAGACAAAATGAGGTCGAGCATAAATAGAACTGTCCTTCATCGGTGTGATGAAAGACAAAATGGGGTCGAGCCAAAAAGGAACTGTCTATCATCGGTGTGATGAAAGACAAAATGGGGTCGAGCCAAAAAGGAACTGTCTTTCATTGGTGTGATGAAAGACAAAATGGGATCGATCCAAAAAGGAACAGTACTTCATCGGGGTGATGAACAACGAAACTTGTAGGTTTAATGAAAACAGGCTGCCATTTGTTTTAAGAGGAAAACTAGACGAATAATGGAGAATCCTTTATAGTATTCGGTAATATGACGGAAAGTAGGTAACAATAGATGATCAAATCATTCTATCATTTTTTAATGAAATATCGTCATCCAAATCCAAAGGACTCTATTAGTCGTTTTGCTAATCACGCTTACATGGATCATGGGTTTCCGAAACATTCATTTGAATATGATGAACTAAGCTCCTATCTTGAACTGAATGGTCATTATTTGGAATCCATGGCAATTTTTGATGACGCATGGCAGCAATACCAGAATGCAGAAAAAAAGCACCAATATAAATGAAAATCGCCTTGATTGGGGCGATTTTTTCATTTTCTAAAAGCCATTCGCTTTTGAAAAAGCTCCCGCATATACTAATGTAAACAAACTTCAAGAAGTACAATTGAGAGGATGGGAGGAAATGGCGAGGAGAAAAAAACCAAAATATGTGATTGGCGATACAGTCGTGATTACCATATATGGAACAGTTGGTAAAATTACAGATGTTATGTTTCTAATTTTATTCGTTATAAAAAAATGAAAAATTTGAATATATATAACATATGGAGTGGAACGAAAAAATGGCATTGGCTGCAATATATTTGCGTTTATCAAGAAATGAGGAGCAATTGAATATTGAAGAAATATTAACAAGTCACCGAAATGCTCTAATTAAACTGGCCAACCAACATAAATTAACTTTTGACATATATCAAGAAATATCGAGTGGTGTTAATACTCAACGACCGGAAATGAATAATTTACTTAAAAAGTTAGATGAATACGATTATCTTTTAGTAATGGATATAGACCGGATTTCCCGTGACAATGCATATGCTGAACAGGTCAAAACGATGTTGATCGCTCACGATATTAAAATATTGACACCTCAAGGGGCTATTGATCTTACTCAAGAAAGTAATGAAATGCTATATTCATTCCAAGCAATGTTAGCAAATTTTGAATATAAACAAATTCGTAAGCGTTTGGGTAGAGGGCGTTTGGCCGCCGCTGAGCAAGGAAGGTGGACAATGAGTAATAAGGAACCATTGGGATATGAGAAAGACGAAAATCAACGTCTAGTCATTGTTGAAGAGGAAGCAAAAATAATCAGGCACATATTTGAAAAAACTTTAGAACGGGTTAGCGCGAATGAAATCGCCAAACAATTAGATACACTGGGGTGGAGAAGCAGGAGTGGCAAAGTTTTAACAACATCACATATTTCAGCAGCAAGAAGAAATGTTGTTTATTATGGGGTGGTCAAAGCTTGTAGAAGAGTTAATGGAAGAGTAGTTGATGAAGTATTTGTTGAAAATGCTCATGAACCAATTATTCCAAAGCCACAATGGTTAGAAGTTCAGAAAATACTGGATGAAAATACATTGGGTAATTTTTTTAATAAAAAGAAAGCAACACGAAGACTGCAAAACCTTATTCATTGTAACTGTTGTGGAAGAAAACGATACATTCAAGTGGATAGGGCAGCGAATGATTTTATAAAATCTTGTTTTTATAAAATAAGTAATAAAACTTGTAGAGAT
>NZ_JBALNY010000127.1:0-16762 GCF_036962145.1 Bacillus sp. JJ1764
CTCCAAAGTTGATATACAGGTTAATGCGGGCGGTTCGGGGACAGGCTTATCACAAGTAGCCGAAGGATCTGTACAAATCGGTAACTCAGACGTATTTGCAGAAGAAAAAGAGGGAATTCCAGCAGATCAGCTAGTAGATCATAAAGTGGCAGTTGTCGGAATGACAGCAGCTGTAAATCCTAAAGTTGGTATAAAAGACATTTCTAAAGAAGACTTAATTAAAGTTTTCACAGGGAAAATTAAAAACTGGAAAGAGCTTGGCGGGAAAGATCAAAAGATTGTCCTAGTTAACCGTCCTGATTCATCTGGGACTCGTGCGATTTTCAACAAATTTGCCCTTGATGGAGCCACTCCAGCAGAAGGGATCACCGAAGATTCATCCAATACAGTGAAAAAGATAATTTCTGAAACAGATGGGGCCATTGGATATCTAGCATTCTCTTATTTCACAGATAACACTGTTACTCCACTTTCCATTGACGGAGTGAAACCAACAGCAGAAAATGTACAAAATGGCAAGTTCCCTGTTTGGGCCTACCAGCATTCTTATACAAATGGCGAGCCAGATGGACTGGCAAAAGCATTCTTAGAGTTCCTTATGTCTGATGATATCCAAAACAAATTATTAGATGAACAAGGATACCTTCCTGTTACAAAGATGAAAGTGGAACGGGATGCAAAGGGAAATCAAAAAAATATCTAGTTTCTGAAATGAGGTAGGGGTAAGTGCCCAAGGCATTTTCCCCTATGATGTAACTGACGAAAGGGCTGGTGAATATGGAAAGGCTTATTCCAGCTAATGAGAGATTATTAAAATCAAGAAAAAAGGTCTGGGGCAGTGAACTCCGCGGAAGAATCATTGTCATGATTTGCGCGGGGATCATGATTTCTACCACAATCGCAATCACGATTTTTCTTGGAATAAAAGGAATTCAATCTTTTACAAAAAACGATGTGAGTTTACTAGAATTCTTGACTAGTTTGAATTGGAATCCGACCAATAAGGAAAATCCAGAATATGGAGCATTGCCGTTTATTTTCGGTTCCTTTGCAGTCACGTTTTTATCGGCACTTATTGCAGCACCACTTGGAATTGGCGGGGCTATCTTTATGACAGAAATTGCTCCTTCATGGGGAAGGAAAATTCTCCAACCGGTTATTGAACTATTAGTTGGAATTCCATCCGTTGTTTATGGTTTTATAGGACTTTCCGTTTTAGTTCCCTTTATTAGGGAGCATGTAGGCGGTCTGGGATTTAGTTTATTAACAGGAACGATCGTACTGTCGATTATGATTTTACCAACAGTGACAACAATTGCAACAGATGCAATGAGTTCGTTACCTAAAAATCTCCGTGAAGGGTCGTATGCTCTTGGGGCAACCAGGTGGCAAACGATACGGAAAGTTTTGATACCCGCTGCAATGCCTTCTTTACTTACAGCCATTGTCTTGGGTATGGCACGTGCATTTGGTGAGGCGTTGGCAGTACAAATGGTGATAGGAAATGTGAGAGATCTACCATCTAGCATTCTGGATGCGTCAGCAACATTAACAACGATCATTACTTTAAATATGGGACATACCACTTATGGAAGTGTTGAAAATAATACATTATGGTCAATGGGACTTATATTATTGATCATGTCCTTTGGGTTTATTCTCCTGATTCGCTATTTGTCATCAAGGAGGAAAATGTAATGAAAAGTAAAACGACCGATCGGATTGCTACAGGCATCTTTATATTAATAGCAGCCATTATTATTACGGTTCTATTGGGATTGTTATCCTATATTTTTATGAATGGCTTTAAACATATTTCACTTGATTTTTTGACCTCTCCATCCAGTAATATTCGCTCAGGTGGAGGGATCCGTGATCAATTATTTAATTCCTTCTACATTTTATTCATTACCATGCTGATTACGATTCCATTGGGAATTGGCGGAGGAATCTACATGGCTGAATATGCCAAACCTGGGAAGTTGACGGACTTGATTCGTTCTTGTATTGAGGTGTTGGCTTCACTGCCATCTATCGTGATTGGCATGTTTGGTTTACTGATGTTTGTTAATGTCACCGGATGGGGTTACACCATTTTGGGGGGAGCATTGGCTTTAACAGTGTTCAACTTGCCAGTGATGGTTAGGGTAAGTGAAGATGCCCTCCGTTCAGTCCCTCGTGATTTAAAAGAGGCAAGTCTTGCCTTAGGAGTAACACATTGGCACACGATTAAGACAGTTCTGATTCCGGCTGCTTTTTCCTCGATTTTAACAGGAGCCATTTTAGCCTCTGGACGTGTATTTGGTGAAGCTGCAGCGTTATTATTTACATCTGGGCTATCAACACCAAGATTGGATTATGCGAATTGGAATCCATTTTCCGATCAATCGCCATTAAATATTTTTAGGCCTGCAGAAACCCTAGCCGTTCATATCTGGTCGGTCAATACACAAGGATTAATCCCTGATGTAGACGTTGTTTCTAGTGGTTCAGCAGCTGTGTTGGTATTATCTGTTCTAATCTTTAATTTATCGGCAAGATTTATTGGCAGTTTGATTAATAAAAAAATTACCGCAACTAAATAAAGGTGGGAGATAGGATGGTGACCGCAATAAAAGAAAGACATCATGAAAAACAAATCATTTCACCGGATATCCTTTTGAATAAAGAATCTGTACTTAGCATCAATCAATTGGAGATATTTTATGGAGATAAACGTGCAGTAAATGGAATTTCAATGGAGATTGATAAAAACTCTATAACTGCGCTTATTGGACCGTCTGGCTGTGGAAAATCAACATTTTTACGAAGTATCAATCGGATGAATGATTTAATACCAGGAGCAAGTGCACAGGGGGAAATCATATACGAGGGGCTCAACATTCTGTCTGAGCAAATCGATGTTGTCTCATTGAGGAAAGAAATCGGAATGGTGTTTCAAAGGCCCAATCCTTTCCCAAAATCCATTTACGAAAATATTACTCATGCCCTAAAATTTTCTGGTATCAAAAAAAAATCTCAACTCGATGAGATCGTGGAAGAGAGCTTGCAAAAAGCAGCTTTATGGGATGAGGTGAAAGATCGCCTCCATAAATCTGCCCTTTCGCTCTCTGGCGGACAACAACAGCGTCTATGCATTGCCAGAACCATCGCGATGAAGCCAAGCGTCTTGTTATTGGATGAACCTTCCTCTGCTCTTGACCCAATATCCAATGCCAAGGTGGAGGACTTGATTGTGAATTTAAGAAAAGACTATTCCATTATTATTGTTACTCATAATATGCAGCAAGCATCAAGGATTTCGGACCAAACTGCATTCTTCTTAAACGGAGATTTGATTGAATATGATGACACGGAAAAAATCTTTACGAATCCATCAGTAAAACAAACGGAAGATTATATCTCCGGTCGATTCGGTTAGGAGGAAACACAGTGACAATAACCACGTTAACCAGAGAAATATTTAATGTTCAAGATTTGAATTTGTGGTATGGGGAACATCATGCATTAAAGAATATCAATCTCCCAATCAATAAAAAAGAAGTGACAGCGATTATCGGTCCATCAGGTTGTGGCAAATCTACGTTTATTAAGACACTTAACTTGATGATTAATATGGTTCCTCATGTAAAAATGACGGGAGAAATTCAGTTTAATGGAAAAAATATACTAAATGGAAACACCGATCTGGTAGAACTTCGAAAGCAAGTGGGAATGGTGTTTCAAAAAGGCAATCCATTTCCACAGTCTATTTATGATAATGTTGCCTATGGACCGAGAATTCATGGCAGAAGGAGAAAAACAGATCTGGATGAAATTGTTACGAAATCTTTAATGGATGTTGCGTTATGGGATGAGGTAAAAGACCGCTTGCATTCACCTGCATTCGGATTGTCAGGTGGCCAGCAGCAAAGACTATGCATAGCCAGGGCCTTAGCCACAAAACCTGATGTGCTTTTAATGGATGAGCCAACTTCAGCTTTAGACCCTGTTTCTACTTTGAAAATAGAAGAGCTCATCTCTGAATTAAAAGAGAAATATACGATTGTCATTGTTACGCATAATATGCAGCAAGCTTCGAGAGTTTCAGATAAAACGGCCTTCTTTTTAATGGGGGAAATAATTGAATTAGATTTAACTTCTACTATATTCTCCATGCCAAAAGATTCACGAACCGAAGGATATATTACAGGGAGATTTGGATAATGGGGTGTGGGTTATGAAAACGAGAGCGAATTTTGATCATAATTTACAACAGCTTAAGGAATCACTTTTACAAATGTCGGCAAAATCTGAATTAGCGATTAAGGATTCAATGGTAGCTTTGCTAAATCAGGATTTAGACTTAGCGCATAAAGTGATTCAGAGCGATAATGATATCGATCAAATGGAACAGGATATTCACGATAAAGCATTAATGCTGATTGCTAGAGAATCACCTGTAGCAAAGGACCTTAGAAAAATAAGTGTGGCTTTAAAAGTGTCATCTGAAGTGGAACGGATGGGTGACATGGCCGTAAATATTGCTAAATCTGTAATACGAATAGGTAATCAAACATATTTGTCACCACTTAAGGATATTTCGAAAATGATGGAATCTGTGGTAGAAATGGTTACTGATTCCATTACAGCCTATTATGCTGAAGATATAGATCTTGCGCAAAAATGCGCGAAAAAGGATGACCAAGTAGATGAAATGTTTGGGGTGATTATTGGAGAATTGCTTAGCCAAATTCCTAGTAATCCAAATTCGATGAATCAAATCATTCAATTATCTTTTGTTTGTCGGTTTTTAGAGAGAATTGCTGATCACTCCACCAATATCGTTGAAAATGTTATTTTTCTTGAGACAGGAAAACTATATAATTTGAATGCATAATTCATTACTTCAAGATGAGTCAGTTGGCTCATCTTTTTTGTAATAGGAGAACTCTCCTATTAGGCATTAGTGTGCATCTGTGACTAAAGGTTTATTAATCGGAGAGTTTGCTAATGTCGAATGATAGCCGTACAAAATATGACAAATTGCGTTTATTGTATGCCTCCACATCTAATGTTACGATAAAAATAAGTTATTTATAGGAATAATTTGTTTGCAATGGCATATATTGATTGTTTGCAGATTGGAGGAAATCATGAACATAACAGAAACAGAAACCTATCAACCTAAAAAGGGAGAATTATATGCAAAGCTGATTACTCCCAAAAGAATGTTACTTTTTTGGGATACATCAGAAACTGCTAAGAGCATTTTTGAACTCTATTTTGGGATGCGTTTTGATAAGTTGGTTCCAATTGTGAGAATTTATGATGTAACGGATATACAGTTTAACGGAAAAAATGCCCATCACTACTATGAAATTGTAGTACCTTATCAACATGGCTATTGGTTTGTAAAGGGCTTAGCAGCTAATCGAAGTTATGTGGCTGAATTGGGAATCTATCAATCTGTTAATCAATTTTTCCCCTTGTTACGTTCGAATTGTATTCAAACTCCCTCCTTTGAAGATATAAGCGCCGTGATGAATCATGATCTGATCCAACTCCAAAAATATGAAGAAACCTCACCAAAATGGACTGATTTTGTCAGTACATACAGTTACTATGGAGAGTCGAAGAATATGGAGGGAAATCATGAATAGATCCCTGATTCAGGATGAAATAAAGGTGAGAGCTGTAGGGGGCTGGAAATTGAAAATATTATTACTTTGTTGGGAATACCCTCCAAATGTAGTTGGCGGGCTCTCGAGACATGTTCATGGATTAGGAGTTCACATGGCTAATCAGGGGCATGAAGTTCATATACTAACTGCCGGAAATGGGAATCTGCCTTCAGAAGAAATAGTTGATGATGTAAGGATTCATCGAGTGACACCGATTAATGATTTAGATGACGATTTTTTATCATGGGTTGGCGGTCTAAATCTGGCAATGGCCTTTAAGGCAGAAATGCTTTCGGATGAAATCAATTTTGATCTGATTCATGCGCATGATTGGCTGATTGGTGCAGCCGCTATTCACCTGAAAAATTCCTTGAGTATTCCGTTACTTACGACGATTCATGCAACTGAACACGGGCGAAGCAATGGGACCCTTAATCAATGGCAAAAGTTTATTCATGAAAAAGAATGTCAATTAATTGAACATTCAGATCATATCATCGTTTGTAGTGAATATATGAAAGAAACACTTCTATCAGTTTTTGCTGCTGCTAATGAACCTATTGCGGTTATTCCTAATGGTATTGATGAACCTATTGTCAAATTTAGGGCTGGGGATCTTTTTCCTGAACTGAACGGAAAAAAATTTATTTTTTCGGTAGGGAGAATGGTGAAAGAGAAAGGATTTGAAACCATCATTGAAGCGGCGGAAATTTCCAGGGAAACCAATCAGGATTATTTCTTTTTAATTGGTGGAAAAGGGCCTATGTTGGATTCTTATCAAAAAATGATCACGGAAAAAGATCTGCAAGATTATATAAGCTTTACAGGTTACCTATCCGATGAACAAAAAAATGCTTTACTGGCTGATTGTGAGTTGGCAGTCTTCCCAAGTCTTTATGAACCCTTTGGAATCGTGGCACTGGAAGCAATGGTTCATGGGAAGGCAACGATTGTATCTAATACAGGGGGGTTAAAAGGAATTATCAAGCATGAATATTCAGGATTGCTTATGGAACCTGGTGACGCTCGGAGTATGTTAGAACAAATTGCCTTTTTATCCCATCACCCCAGAATGTCTGCTGAAATTGGAAATAATGGGAGAGACGTTGTCAAAAGTTTATATGGCTGGAAACGAATTGCCTGTGAAACGGCCAGAGTGATGGAAGATGTTGTTTTAAAGTCACGGATTAATGAAGAGATGGAACTCGAAAATCAAATGATCAGAAGGTATGGTAAATGATGAATGTAATTGAGACGAATAAAAGTTCCCTGTCCTCATTATCGTTTAAGCATGTTGAGTTTGTTCCAGGCATCTGGATAAAAGGAAAATGTATCTGGCTCCAAAATTGCACTGAAAAAGTATTGGTTGAAGAAGGAATCGTTTTTAAAATAAAGCATGAACAAGTCCACTCAAGAATCAGATATACGACCATTTATGTTAGCAATTTCAGTAATGGACCTAAGGAATTGAAAATAGTAGGAATGCATTATATTCCAGATTTTAACCATTTAGCATTTGTATCACCTTCAGATCAACGCGTTTTCCATATAGCAGATGATAAGATACTATTGGTGAATGGACGGTGCCAAGATTCTTTCGTAAAAGAGTACACGACTATTCCGCTGTGGACTGCCCGTTCTGACAAAATATGGAGTTCTTTGCAAACCGGTATTCTAAAGTACCAGCCAATGGCAAAAGGACCTGCAGCAAGTATTTTAGCTTTTGATTTGAAGCTTGGAGCGCATGAAACAAAAAAATTTAATACGTGGGAAATAATTGGCACCAATAAAAATGAAATACTTTCAATGGAAAAAGCATTAATGTCAGTTTAGACCGAAAAACACACTAGCATTTCCTTTTGAAAAATGATATTATAGAAAAGTCGTATGAACGAACAGCTTAATCGTTTGGAGGGAAATAAACATGCGTGTGAATATTACGTTAGCTTGCACTGAGTGTGGAGACCGTAACTATATTTCAAACAAAAATAAACGTAACAATCCAGATCGTCTTGAGCTTAAAAAATATTGCCCAAGAGAAAAACGTTCTACAGTGCATCGCGAAACAAAATAAACAGCAGGTCTTTCCTGCTGTTTTTTTGTTATCCAAAAATGGGAAGGGGAGAAAACTTTGTTTTCCAATAAAAGCGAGATTCGGGCTGTATTAAAAGAAAAACTTGCCGGGATTACTAAACCTATTTATGAGGATTACTCCTATAAAATTGCTCGACAATTGTATGAAACGGAAGAATGGAAATATTCAAAGGTCGTGGGAATAACCATCTCAAAGCAGCCTGAAGTGGATACCTATCAAATTATCCGCAAAGCATGGGAAGAAGGCAAAACGGTCGTTGTGCCAAAGTGCCATCCCAAGGATAAAAGTTTAATCTTCCGAACACTTACAGAGTTTTCACAGCTAGAATCGGTTTATTATGGATTATACGAGCCAATTGAAACACAGACTGATGCAGTAGATCCCAATGAAATTGCCCTGTTGATTGTACCGGGGTTAGGCTATACACCACAGGGGTATCGTCTCGGCTTTGGGGGCGGATATTATGATCGTTTTTTAGCTCAATACTCCGGAAGCACACTCTCACTTGCTTTTCATGAACAAATCATCCCACATTTTCCTATTGAGGAATACGATCTGCCTGTTGCAAAAATAATTACACCAAACCAAATCGTTTTAACAAAGTAGTGTAAAAATTTTCCTTTATTATTTTATAAACAGGGGTGGCAGGATATTGCTGCATTCTTTATCGCGTTCAGGAGGAGTTGCCGCCATTTTGGTGGGCATCGCCGTTTATGTAGGGTTTGAAGCCAAGGGGTTATTAGTTTTAGGAGCATTTTTTGTCAGTTCGAGTCTGTGGTCAACCTATAAAAGTTCGTCCAAAAAGAAAATCGAAGAAAAATTAGAAAAAGGCTCTGCAAGGGATTGGCGCCAAGTTGTGGCTAATGGCGGTGCAGCAGCACTTTTTAGTCTTTTTTATTATGTACATAATGATCCGACATGGTTAATAGGATTTTTGGCAAGTATATCCAGTTCTAATTCGGATACGTGGGCTTCCGAAATAGGTAGTTTGAGTAAAAGGGATCCTATTTTTATCCGAACATTCAAACCTGTTGATAAAGGGACTTCGGGGGCGATCAGTAATCTCGGAACAATAGCTGCTATTGCAGGTGCCCTATTTATTGCATTCCTAGGGTTGTGGTTGTTTTCTTTGTCAATCTACACTGCACTGATTATTTTTAGCTTTGGTTTTTTCGGAAATGTAATTGATACATTAATTGGGGCTTTTTATCAAAAGGTATATATATGCCATACATGCGGAATTCAGACAGAGAAAAAGAGCCATTGCGGCAAAGCAACTGAAATGTTTAAGGGGTTTTGGTTTGTCGATAATGATATGGTTAATTTTCTTTCAGGTTTCCTCGCGGCCATCATAGCCATGTTTTGGTTTCAATTTTTAGGTTAATTAGGTATAAATACGACATAGGGGGATGAATAAGAATGAAAAATCGTGTAAAACGTGTTGCAGTAATTGGGACTGGGTTTGTGGGTTCAAGCTATTCGTTCGCGCTACTGAATCAGGGGATAACAGACGAATTAGTTTTAATTGATTTAAATAAAGAAAAGGCCGAAGGCGATGCAATGGATTTAAATCATGGGCTTCCGTTCGCTCCTTCTCGTACGAAAATTTGGTATGGCGGTTATGATGAGTGCGGTCAGGCTGATATCGTAGTGATCACCGCAGGAGCGAATCAAAAACCTGGTGAAACCAGATTGGATTTAGTTGAGAAAAATACCAGCATTTATAAAGGCATCGTATCTGAAATAATGGCTAGCGGGTTTGATGGAATTTTTATTGTTGCTGCAAATCCAGTTGATATTTTAACTTATGCTGTTTGGAAATTTTCTGGATTTCCAAAGGAACGAGTCATTGGTTCGGGAACGATTTTGGATACAGCCCGTTTCCGTTTCCTATTAGGGGAGTATTTTGATGTGGATACACGTAATGTCCATGCCTATATTATTGGGGAGCACGGTGATACTGAGCTGCCTGTATGGAGCCATGCTGATATTGCAGGCACTTCGCTTTCAGAATGGACCAAAAATAATTCCGAATTTAATCAGGAAGATCTTGAACAGATTTTTATTAATGTAAGAGATGCGGCATATCACATCATTGAGCGAAAAGGGGCCACATATTATGGAATCGCCATGGGCTTAGTAAGACTGACAAAGGCCATTCTGCAAAATGAAAACTCCGTTTTAACCGTTTCTGCTTACCTTGATGGAGAATATGGGCAGAAAGATATCTTCATTGGAGTACCAACAGTCGTAAACCGAGATGGCATTAGAGAAGTGGTTGAACTTGATTTAAATGATGCGGAAAATGAAAAATTTGCGCATTCTGCTTCTGTTCTGAAAGAAACAATGGCTTCAGTCTTTAATAAATAATCCTTTTTATAGAAATTTTGGATAAAACTTTTGTGATCATCACACACTAACATAAGGAGGGTTGATGATGACAAGAATGTTAACATCCATTTTCATGATTGGCTCAATCGGTTATTTTGCTTACAGGTATCGGTATCGGCTTATTAATGTGCTCCTTGGATCAAGCTGGGTTCGCCGCCTAGCTGTCGGATCTATTATGGGTCTGCCAGGTGTAAAACAAAAAATGATGCAAACTGTGTTCGGAGGACCATCTGACTGGTGAAAAACCACAGATGGTTTTTTTTTCGAGTAAATATGTCAATAAATCATATTTTTAAGATGATTCATTAAAGGAATCCGTGCTTTTCGTTTATAATGAAAGACAGTAGTGAAAAGTGGATATAATGGAACATTATATAGAAAAAAGTGAGATAGAAAGCAGGGGAGAAATGAGTAATCGAGAGAGTTATATGTTCTGGAGGTTGGCATTTTCTCTAATATCTGAGCATGGCTACCGGATCATTCAATTATTTGAGAATCAACGCGAATTGTGGCTTGAAAAACTAGAAAATAAACATGCTCCAATAATAAGATTATTGCAAGGGAATTTTGATTGGAGCAATGCTTTGCAAAGAGATATTGAGCACGCAACTCATAATGGAGAAAGTGTCCGCAAACAGCTTAATCGACATGACCTTCAAGTTGTGTCCATCTATATTAGTGAATTACCTCCTGTGGATGAATACGAATATCGCTTTTCAAAACCTTTTCTCCATCCGGAAGGAAAAACAACCGTCCATTCGTTTCTATTGGCGAAAGAGCTGTATGAACAAGGGTTTGAGAGCCTGAAAAACAAAGTGTATCTTGATCTTTCTTTCCCAATAAAGGATGAATATAATGAAACAGAGGTTGAGTCCTTAAAGCGGGAAACCGTGGAATTTGCGGTTAACAGGGTAAAAACAGAAAGGGCGATCCTTTCAAATGGCAAACCCTTATTTACGTACGTTTTTATGTTTATACAACTAGCCATATTTCTTTGGATGCAGCTTCATGGAGGCAGTACGAATACATCCACTCTGATTAAATATGGGGCTAAGGTAAATCAATTGATTTATGAAGGGGAATGGTGGCGATTTATTACGCCGGTTTTTCTTCATATTGGATTTTTACATTTAGTAATGAATACGCTGGCATTATATTATTTAGGAATTGCTGTAGAACGAATTTATGGAAATAGTAGGTTTCCTTTTATTTATTTGTTTGCTGGTTTTACTGGTGTGATCGCTAGTTTCCTTTTTAGCACTCATTTATCAGCAGGGGCCAGTGGCGCTATATTCGGTTGTTTTGGGGCATTGCTATACTTTGGCATCATGTATCCAAAATTATTTTTTAGAACAATGGGATGGAATGTTATCATTGTGTTAATCCTCAATTTGATGTTTGGGTTTTCGACATCAGGTATAGATAATGCCGGCCACTTAGGCGGCTTGGTAGGAGGATTTCTTGCTGCTGGTATTGTTCATTTTCCAAAAGCTAAAAAACCTTTGCTCCAACTCCTGTTTTTGGTGATTTCTGCAGTTGTAATATGGGGTTCATTGACTTATGGCTTCAGTGCTTCGGGGCAAGCATTGGATGAGGACTCTAGCATCATGCTGGCTCAGGATTATATTAAGCAAGAAAAGTTTGATCAAGCCTACGATGTATTAAATAATTATAAAAAGAATTCTACTGAGCCAACTGAAAGGATCTATTTTCTACTCTCCTACGTAGAAATGAAAAAAGATATGCTCTCTGAAGCAAAGGAGAACCTCCAGAAAGCAATTAAGCTTGACCCGAAATTTCATGAAGCCTATTTCAAACTTGCCTTGATAAATCTGGAACAAAACGATTTACAACAAGCGAAAAGCAATGCCGAAATGGCAGCAAAGCTAAAACCAAATCAAAAAGAATACACCGATCTCGTCAGTGAAATCAGTCAGCACCTTAAATCATCTGGCGAAGGAGAATAGGCTCACCGTTGGCTGTCTCCGTCAAAACCAATAAGTGCGATTGATCATTCGCTAATAATATAATCGGGATGGTACTGCCAATTGGATCCACTACAGTACCGTCCTTTTCTTTAATCCCCAAAAAATACCCTTTATACAAGCCCTCCCACAATTGACCCACCACTTTCTCAGATTTATCACGTGACATCCCTGGCAAACCCACTGCGGCCCTATTAAAAAATTCAGTGAAGTGAAACACCCGGTAAGATTTTAAATTGATAAAAAAGTGCCTGTCACCCTTATTTAAAGTGTTTTGTAGGAGTTGAACTTGATGTTGGTCAAGTTTTTCTTTTAGTTGCTGTTCTTGGGCTGTCTTTGGAAATTGGAAAGTGTAGAGTTTGTTTGGACTTTGCAAGGCAGTATATAGGGTTGTGTTGGTTATTTTTTGGGCACTGTAGATTTGGTTTGCTTCATGGATCTCGGCATGATGGAAGGTAATAGCTTGAAGGATTTGATTTTGGTTGATGTTGATTTTTTTTTGTTGGGAAATAGTAGCAGCGTTTTGTTTCCAATCCCCCATTTTGGCAATTAGTTTGCCATTTGCAAATAAGAGACCGACGTCTTGTCTCAGGTAAGCTTTTCGGTCAAGGGTGGATCCTTCTTTCCACAAGATACTTAATGGACTATCCAATTTAAGCTCTGTTTCTGCTGTTTTAAATTTCACTTGTGGGTTAATAGGAAAAAAGGTGATGGTTTCTTGTACATTTGGCTTAAAAAATGGGTAGGAGAAAATTGCACATGTAGCAAATAAGGCAATCAAAATGACTGTCATGTTATAAATAGATTTCACTAATAATCTCACCCTTCTCAAATTCAAAACATCATTAAGTTTGTCCTACTATTTTATATGGGGAAGGGTAATCACTAATGACAAAAACTTAGTTGTGTGCCAAGAAAGGCAATTATTCCTTTCATAACAAAAGATATTCTTGAGGAGCCTATTCACATAGGTTATACTTTTGAATGTAAAGCAATGGACAATGACTCTCCATTATTATGAAGGGGAACAAGTTATGAAAACGATTTATGATATTCAGCAATTCTTGAAGCGATTTGGAACGTTTATTTATATTGGTGACCGAATTGCTGATCTGGAACTCATGGAAATGGAAATAAGAGAGCTCTATCAATCTCAATTGATTGAAACGAAGGATTATCAGACTGCCCTTTTACTTCTTAGGCATGAAATTCAAATGCTTAAAGAAAACACAGAAAAATAAAGATAGGTGATGGAAATGTCCAAAAAGTGGATTGCCGGAGTAGATTTAGGAGGAACAACAACCAAAATTGCCTTTATTACAATGGATGGCACAATTGAACATAAATGGGAAATAACAACTGATAACGCTAATGAAGGCGAATACATTACTTCAAATATTGCAAAATCCATCAACGATAAATTGAGCGAACTTGGACTGTCAAAAGACGTGTTAGCAGGTGTCGGCATGGGTGCTCCAGGACCTGTGGATTATGAAACGGGAGTAATCTTAAATGCCGTGAACTTAGGCTGGAAAGATAACTTTCCTTTACAGGAAAGCCTGGAAAATGCTACATCACTTCCGGCAGCAATTGAAAACGATGCCAACTGCGCCGCCTTGGGTGAAATGTGGAAGGGTGCGGGTACAGGTGCAAAGAATCTAGTTTTAGTTACCCTTGGTACAGGTGTTGGCGGCGGTGTCATTGTCAATGGAAATATCGTTCAAGGGGTTAACGGTGCTGCCGGGGAGATCGGACATGCTACAGCAGTTCCCTTAGGTGGTGCTCCGTGTAACTGTGGCAAAACAGGATGTCTTGAAACAGTAGCCTCTGCTACAGGTGTAGTACGTTTAGCAATGGAAGAGCTTAAAACTCAATCATCCGATAGCGAATTGGCTAAACTATTAGTAGAAAATAACACAATTACAGCCAAGGATGTCTTTGATACAGCTAAGAATGGCGATGCAATATCTCTTAAGGTATTAAATGAGGTTGGGTTCCATTTAGGTTTAACCTTTTCTACAATTGCCAACACATTAAACCCTGAGAAAATTGTTATGGGTGGCGGTGTATCTAAAGCTGGGGATATTTTATTAAATACTGTAAAAGAATATTTTAATCAATTTGCGTTCTCAGCAGTAAGAAATTCTACAGAAATCTCGTTGGCAACTTTAGGAAACGATGCTGGGGTACTGGGAGCAGCCTGGTTAATTCGTAAAAATATAAAATAAAAAATCTAAACCTGCCATTGTGCAGGTTTTTTTCATTTTTCCTAAACTGCATCATATGTTGGTTATAATGGGAGGTGGATGTAAATGATCCATCCATTTGCAGATAAAAATTTACCAATTGATTCTCAAAGCTTAAAAAAACATTTAAAAAAACTAACAAAAGCTTATCCATTCATAACCATTTCTCCTATTGGCCATAGTGTTTTGGGGCATCCCATTCATGAAATTCGGATTGGTCATGGCCCTAAAAAAGTACACATGAACGCTTCATTTCATGCTAATGAGTGGATTACGACCATGGTTTTAATGAATTTGGTCAATAAATATTTATATTCACTATCGAATGGATATCCATTTAGGGGAATTCATACAGCTAAATTATTTGAAGAGGTAGAGCTATCGATTGTGCCAATGGTCAATCCTGACGGTGTTGATTTAGTGCTTAATGGTCCGCCGCAAGAGCACAAGAAAGACCTGATTGCCATAAACGAAGGTAGCTCCGATTTTATACATTGGAAGGCAAATATCAGGGGAATTGATTTAAACCGGCAGTTTCCGGCAAACTGGGAGCTCTGTCAGAAAATCAAACCGGTTACATCTCCTGCTTCCAGAGATTATCCAGGTCATTCACCTCTTACAGAGCCTGAAGCGATTGCTATATATGAATTGACTAAAAGCAATGATTTTAACCGAGTGGTTGCATTTCATACACAAGGGGAAGAATTTTATTGGGGTTACGGAAACTTAGAACCCCCAGAGTCTGAACAGATGGCAAGAGAGTTTGAACGAGTCAGCGGCTATCAGGCCATTCGCACCATCGAAAGCCATGCCGGCTATAAGGATTGGTTTATTCAGGAATTTAGGCGCCCCGGTTTTACACTTGAGCTGGGTAAAGGAATCAATCCGCTTCCATTATCTCAATTTCCGAGGATCGTAACATGTGTTGAAGGTATTTTTTTAGCTGCACTTTACTGTTGATATCCATGGACCTTCCTTTTAGAATAAATAGTAAATCTGAAAAAAAAGCCGAACTCCGGCTTTTTTCCTATTTTTGTAATATTTTTGAGATCTATGAAACATTTTCGCCTAGTTTACGTACTAACATTTGAAAGGGGAGGGAGCAATTGGGTCAACTTAGTAGATATAAATTCAACATTCATGCAATCATCATCTTAGTAATTTTTACCCTCCTTTTGACCAGTTGCGCCAGTAAGGACCCTGTGAAACCCAAAATCTCAGCAAAAAATGAAAAATCAAATACGTCTGTTATGTCAGGTGAGAATAGCTGGAAGCTGCCAATTAAGATTCCATCTGGTGAGTTTTATAAAGTAGCAGGATGGGCATCGAATGAGCAATTTGTTTACATTACCAACCAGGGACAAACATCCAATGTCTATCTATATCAACTTTCAACAGGGAAGAGTGAACTTATTTATCAATCCGATTCTCCCATTGTAACGGCTCAAATCAGCCCATCGCAAAAGTATATTTTAGTTCAATCTTCACCAACATCTTATGAAGGAATTGTGACCATAATTGATCTGAAAGGTAAAGTAAAGCGACAAGAAACCATCGCTTGTTATGAACTAGCGTTTGAATGGAATCCCTATAATGAAAATGAGATTATCGTTGAAAAATTTAATGAAGATTGGACATTTGCTTTGTATCTGTTAAAGATCAATAGTGAACCAATGATTCAACTCGATTTGCCGCAGCCTTTTACAAAATGGCTTGCTGATTCCCGTTTGGCCTATTTAAAATGGGATGAGAATAATCCAAAATTATTTGCCCCACTTGCCGTTAAAGATCTGAATACCGGTGAGGAAAAAACGCTATTTACTGAGGTTATGCAAATCTCAACATTTAAAAATTTGTTAATGACCATTACAGTTGAAAAGAAGGATCAATCAGAAGCGGTATATTCTTTTTATAATAAAGAATTGGAAAAAGTTTATATGTTTTCCATCCCACAGCTTAGCAAATACTCTGATTGGTTAGTGCCCTTTTATGACTATAGTGAGAAAAAAGGTCAATTCATTACATTAGAACCTAAAACAAGTGGGGAAGCAGATACTTATATGGACGGATTTAATCTCGTTTCATATAAACTTCAACCTGCTAATAAAAAAACCATTCTTGAAGGCTTAAAAAATGAACCACTAAGCTTCTCCCCATCCGGAGAGTTTCTTTTATACGGTAATAGTTTTGAGAAAATCATAAGTGTAAATACGAAGAAAATATATGCATTAACGAAGGAATGACTTTTAGGGGTTGTTCCTCTATTTTTTTTGGCACTGTAAACTTGGTATGTTAATTTCCGCTCCAGACACTTCGCTTTCCGTAGGCGTTTTGGCGAGCCTCCTCGGCGCTAGCGCCTGTGGGGTCTCTCCAGAACCGTAC
>NZ_JBALNY010000127.1:16842-19205 GCF_036962145.1 Bacillus sp. JJ1764
CTTCGTGCCTTCCGCTTCAATCAACTGGTTTAAAATCAACATATTCGTTAGTAGAGCCTTTTGAATATAAAAAAAGGACTGTCTGTTGACAGCCTCTTAGTGAGTTCCTGCAGGATATCCTGAATGAATAAGGGTCATGACCGTGAACCATCCAAATACGGCAAATGAAGCAATTCCCCAAAATGCCCCTAGCAAATTTTTACTTTTTAGCGCAGTAAATCCGCCATATGCCGCCATTAAGGTGACAAGTGCAAAAATGATAACCAATCCCATGAAACATCCCCCTTTACATAAATAAACGGCTTTAGCTCAAACTTGATAGATAGTTATGTAAGTATATTATATACATTCCTTTCCTATTTTATATTTTTTTGGTCCATTTGTCGAGGGTTTATAGACTGCAATGTAGTGAATGACAGAATCTTTTTATATCATGGTTCTTTAGTGTAAAATAGGATTAATGAACAGAAATTATGGAGGTAACAAAATGAAGTGGCAGCAAATCCCTTTAGGTAGTATTCAAACAAATTGTTATATTGTTGAAAATCCAGACCGTTCCTGTTTAATTATTGATCCGGGCGGTGATGGTAAAAAGCTGATGAACCTGTTAAATCAGCGTGGGTTAAAACCATTGGCTATTCTTTTAACTCATGCCCATTTTGACCATATAGGCGCAGTCGATGAAGTAAGGGCTACTTTTAAAGTTCCTGTTTATCTTCATAAACAAGAGGAAAAATGGCTTGGTGATCCTGCATTAAATGGTTCGCAATTTTTTCCATTAATAGAAACAGTCAGAATAAAACCGGCAGAACAGCTAATCAATCAAGAAGGAACGATGAAAATCGGGGAGTTTGAATTTGAAGTGTATCATACTCCTGGGCATTCACCGGGAAGTGTTTCTTTTTACTTTGCCAAAGAAGGAGTTGTGATTTCAGGGGATGCCTTATTCCAAGGGAGCATTGGTCGAACAGACCTTGCTGGAGGCAACCAGACACAGTTGTTAAAAAGTATTCATGAAAAACTCTTAACCTTACCTGAAGAAACTTATGTATTGTCAGGGCATGGCCCAGTGACAACCATAGCTGATGAAATGGACAGCAACCCTTTTTTAAATGGATTTTAAATAGGTGAAAGACCCTTCTCGGGCGGGAGAAGGGTCTTTCTGGGGATGTTTTATTCATATAATGGGAGGGGATATTGTTAAGCTACTAAATTAACAATATTATAAAGTTTCCACTATGTCAATAGTGTTAATTATAAAGGAGTTATAAATGTTAACTTATTTACGCGAACTTATTTCAAACTCACCCAACCAACTGATTACTTACGCTGA
Organism: Bacillus sp. JJ1764; assembly: GCF_036962145.1. Lineage (NCBI taxonomy): Bacteria > Bacillati > Bacillota > Bacilli > Caryophanales > Bacillaceae > Bacillus > Bacillus sp. JJ1764. The sequence goes on from NZ_JBALNY010000127.1 coordinate 18,176, forward strand.
TTTTATGAGTGAAGCACTATATCATCCAGAATATGGTTACTATATGAAGGAAAGACAAAAAATTGGGCGGCAAGGAGATTTTATTACAACAAGCAATATTTCAGATGTATATGGAAGGTTAGTGGCAAAATGGGTGGCTAGCCTTCATAAAATGTACGGCCTGCCTGCAGCTTTTTGTGAAATTGGCGGCGGAAATGGCCGATTCTCCCAAGCCTTTTTGCAGGAGTGGTCTGATACCATAAAAACACCACTTAAATACTTTATGGTTGAATCAAGCCCATTTCATCGAGCGCTGCAGCAAAATAAGCTTCAAGACTTTCCCTCGTTTGTTCAAGTGGATCGTCTAAGTGAGATTAACAATTTTGAAGGAATCATTTTTTCAAATGAACTGTTTGATGCCTTGCCAGTCCATGTCATTGAAAAAAGAAATGGCGAATTAGTTGAAATCATGGTTGGTTTGGATCAGGAACAATTATATGAGCGACCGGTTCCATTGACCAATCCGGCTATTTATTCCTTCTTACAAGAAGGGAAATGGGAACTTAAAGAAAGCCAGCGCATCGAGATTCCCTTGGCAATGGATGATATGATTAAAAACATCTCCGCCACCTTAAATAAGGGTTTTGTAGTGTCTGTGGATTATGGATATACCAATAAGGAATGGATGGATCCTAGACGATTAAAGGGAAGTCTGAGAGGCTATTATCAGCACCGAATGGTAGACAATGTTTTAATAAATCCTGGTGAAATGGATATTACTTCGCATATTCATTTGGATTATCTGATCCAAAATGGGACGCAGGTTGGGCTACAATTTGTTTCTAAGTATGGGCAGGATGAATTCTTACTGAATGCGGGAATCCTTAAGGAGCTAGAAGACCATTATGACCCTAATCCATTTTCAGAGCAGAGCAAGCGCAATCGAGCAATCAGAAGCTTGATTATGCCAGGGGGAATGAGTGCGGCCTTTCAGATTATCGTTCAACAAAAGAATCTTAAGGTTGATGAAATATTTTAAAGGTTTTGTTTA
>NZ_JBALNY010000128.1:0-745 GCF_036962145.1 Bacillus sp. JJ1764
TTTTTCATAATATCTTTAATCATTTTTGGCCCAAATCCGGCAAAGTTCATTTTGGAAAGTCCCATTTTATCAGCGCCTCTCGGCATCATTTTTCCAAACATCTTTTCCATGAAGCCCTTTTTCACTTGAATATTTTCATTTTTCCGTAAGGCATTTAATCCCCAAAACGTATGAAAAATCGTTACTTCGTGATCATAAGCAGCTGCTCCATTGGCAATAATATAAGCAGCCATTGCTTTATCATAATCACCACTAAATAAGACAATGGTTGTTTTTTTGTTTTCTGACATGTTGTTACCTCCGTGGAATAGTTATCTTATTAATTACCGTTACCCCTATGGGTATAATTTTATGGAAAATAAAAGAGGGTGTCAACCCTTTTTTATCGGCTTTTTACAAGCAGATTAACTGCCTCTTTTACTAATTCCTCCATACTTTTTTCTCCCTCTTCATTCGCTCTTTGAACACACTCAACTAAATTGGAACTTACAATAACTCCAATGGTGCGATCAATGGCGCTTCTCGTTGCAGATAACTGGGTGATGACTTCTTTGCAGTCCTTGCCATCTTCCATCATTTTTAAAATTCCTCTTAATTGTCCTTCAATTCGTTTTACTCTATTTTTCATTTGATCATTATAATCCATTGATATGCCTCCTTTTTCAAGATATTTTCCTTATATAATAAGTGTTAATAATTTATATAATAAAATATATCATTAAGACGTCAACAATGAAACAAATCA
>NZ_JBALNY010000128.1:868-3310 GCF_036962145.1 Bacillus sp. JJ1764
TCTTTTCAATCCAAAATTTAATAACCTTTTCATCCTGTTCAGTTTTTAAAAGGGTATGACCTGCATTTTTTGACCAGGCTGGAAGGTCATTCAAGGCACCCCTGTCTGTCACATGAAGTTCTATCACTTGTCCACTTTCTAATGACTCAATCCCTTTTTTAAGCTTAATAATGGGCATTGGACAAGTTAATCCTGTAACATCCACCACTGTATCAACGTTTATCTCTTTTTCATTTTCTATAACTGTTTCTCCACGATCATTTGTTGTAGTTTCAACATTTTTATTTAAATTGCTTCCATATACAGAGGAATATGTTTTCCATCCACCATCCAAATTAATAGCCTTAAACCCACTATTAGTTAAAATTCGTGATGCCAGATAACCTCGTAAGCCTACCTGACAAGATACATAAATTGGTTGATTTTTTGGCAATTCATTCATTTTACCTCTTAAATCATTAAGAGGAATATTGATTGAACCCTCAATAAATCCAAATTCACGTTCCATTGGCTCACGAACGTCGATTAATAGTCCTCCATTTGCAATAATCTCATCAATCTCATGCCACTGAGTCATTTCCAATTCGTCTTCCATGATATTAGAAGCAACATATCCTGCCATATTCACTGGATCTTTTGCTGAAGAATATGGTGGTGCGTAAGACAATTCGAGGTTTGTCAAATCTTCAACGGTTAATCCGCCTTTTATAGCAGTAGCGATCACATCAATACGTTTATCGATTCCGTCTGCTCCAACGGCTTGAGCACCGAAGATTTTCCCTGATTCCTTATCAAAAATTAATTTTAAAGAGATTGGGGCTGCGCCGGGATAATACCCTGCATGAGAACTTGGATGAATATGAACCACTTCATAAGAAATGCCTAACCGTTTCAATGATTTTTCATTGTTTCCTGTTGCGGCAACCGTTAATTCAAACACCTTTGCAATGGAAGTACCTAAGGTTCCTTGGTATTTTTCATTTTTGCCCATCATATTATTAGCTGCAATACGTCCTTGGCGGTTAGCTGGTCCAGCAAGTGGGATCATTGCCTTTGTTCCGCTAATATAATCTACAACCTCTACAGCATCTCCTACCGCATAAATATCTTCATTAGAAGTTTGGAGGAATTCATTTACAACAATTCCTCCACGCTCACCTAACTCTAAGCCTGCTGTTTTGGCTAATTCATTTTCTGTTCTGACACCAATCGATAGAATGGTCATATCAGTATCGATTTCTGTTCCATCAGAAAGGATAACCTTCTTACCATTATCAGCAAATGAATCGACCCCATTTTCTAAAATTAGCTTTACACCCTTTTCTTTTAAATGCGTGTGGAGAATACTTGCCATTTCAAAGTCAATTGGAGCCATTATTTGATTAGCCATTTCAATAATCGTAACTTCTAAACCTCTATCCACAAGATTTTCAGCCATTTCAATTCCAATAAATCCACCACCAATGACAATGGCTTTTTTAGGATTATTTGCATCCACATGGTGTTTAATTTTATCTGTATCAGGAATATTTCTTAATGTAAATAATGTTTTATTTTCATTTAATCCAGGAATAGGCGGTACGATCGGTCTTGCTCCTGGTGATAATAATAACTTATCATAGGATTCCTCGTACACTTCACCAGTTTGTAAGTTCTTAATCGTTACATTTTTTGCTTCAGGATGAATGTTTACTACCTCGCTTAAATTGCGGATATCAAGGTTAAAGCGTTCTGACATTCCTTTTACAGTTTGTACCAATAATTTACTTCTGTCCTTGATCGTTTCGCCAATGTAATACGGTAAACCACAATTAGCAAATGAAATATGTTCACCACGTTCTACAAGAACGACCTCAACTTCTTCACTAATCCTTCTTAATCTTGCAGCTGCTGTTGCTCCACCGGCTACTCCACCAACGATAATGATTTTTTGTGCCATGGTATCCCCTCCGAATTGAAATATGTTAATTAATATATTTTTTATCAAAGTATACCCTAATGGGTAATATACCTATAAGGGTATTATATAATCCGATTAAAAATTGTAAAGTCATTTTTCGATAACTTCACTTTTTCTTCACAATTACACAAACAAAAAATAGAGACCACCAAAGGATCCCTATTTTCAATGAGCTAACATATTAAACTGTCAATTCTAAAAGATTTCCCTCAGGATCTTCAATCACACTTTCATAATAGCCATCCCCTGTTACGCGGGGACCATTAACGAGACGGTAACCATCTTTTTGGAGGCGGGCTGTCAATTGATCCACGGACTCTTTGCTTCCAAGGGAAATGGCTATATGAGCCCAGCCAATTCTCTCGTCCTGATCCCTCTTATCAATACCAGATTTGCGCATGATCTCCAAACGAGCACCACTGTCAAAAGTAATAAAATATGATTCAAATTCCTTCACTTTATTGTGATACTTTGTGTTGGAC
>NZ_JBALNY010000128.1:3420-9408 GCF_036962145.1 Bacillus sp. JJ1764
TTAAAGATGTTTAATAAGTATGTTGATAATATACCATATCGAATAACCTGAAACAATGGAGATTATAAGGATATTTAAATCTGTGTTTTACAAAAATAGCGACTTCTGTTGAAGAAGACGCCATTTTTATTAGGATAATTGTTTTGTAGGAACATACCGATAATTTCTCAATAAAATAAACACCATACCCAAAAGTAACGATAGAACTCCTACTAATACGACGTATTGGGTTCCCATTTCTGATATAAATAATCCCCCTACAGCAGCACCAAATGTTGTTCCTAAGTTTGCGGATGTTAAAAATAATCCATTCGCAAAATCTGGGGCTTCGGGAGCTGAAGAGGTGATCCAATATTGATTGATGTTGCCTCCAACTCCAGCAACGATTCCCCAAATGAATGTAATGATCATCATTGGTATGCTAAATTGTCCAAATATGAATATGATGATGTAAACAATTCCCAATGCGAAAGGAAAAGCCACTACAGATTTGATGGCATTATTAGTAAGTAGTTTCCCTGCGACAATGCTGCCAATAATATTTGCTACGCCGTATAGGAATAGAAGTAAACTAATGGTGTTCGGAGACATATTCGTAACAGTTTTTAGGTAATCAGCAAGATAACTATAAACCCCAAATACGGCTGAATTTAATAATATCACTGTCAGAATAGAAATCCATGTCGTCGATTTTTTTAAAACGGATAACTGTGACCCATAAGAAAGTTTTTCTGCAACAGGCATCGATGGGACAAATAGTAATGTAGCAACGAAAACTATTACATTGACTACAGCAAAGAATGTCATCGCCATTTGCAATGAAACGACACTAGCAATAAAGCTTGCGATTGGCACGCCAACCACCATACCGGCTGATACCCCAATAAATACTTTAGAAACCGCTTTTGGAGCTTCCTCCTTACTTACTGATGCAGCAGCTACTGTAAATGCTAACGAACAATAAACAGGATGAAATAAAGCAGGAACCGCCCGGGCAATCAATGCAATAGTAAAATTAGTTGCAAATATAGCTATGATGTTACCCAAAACAAAAACCCCTAGTACGAGTAACATTACCTTCTTTCGATTAATCCCTGAAAACAATAACGGCATTGTTGGACCAGCAGCTGCTACCACAAGGGCAAAAACACTTACAAGCCAGCCCGCTTTTGAAATACTGATATGAAAGTGATCAGCAATCGCAGGCAATATTCCGATCACTCCCATTTCGGTATTTAAGATACCAAAAACCCCAACGGTTAAGATGAAAATTAATAAGTGGTTTCCTTTATCCAAAAGAACATCTCCTTTCTTTATGAAAATACCCCTAAAAATAATGGATATTTTCATGTTCTATATTGGAACCAGGAGGATTTTACTTTGATAACTTTATCAATCACATTAGACTTAACGAATAACACCTTCCTTTGTTATTATTCTAGAGTGATTCTTCACAAATAGCTAATACTTATATCTTATATCAAGATATGCTTGTAAGGCATTTCTAAAACTCCTATACTTAAAACATGATAGGAGGAATCTTCATGGAACTGAGAGTTTTGCGATATTTTCTAACGGTCGCCAGAGAAGGAAGCATCACGGGTGCTGCCGATTTTCTGCATGTTACCCAGCCAACCTTGTCCAGGCAACTAAAGGAGTTAGAACATGAGTTAGGTAAAAAATTATTTATACGAAGCAGCCACAGTATCATTCTTACAGATGAAGGAATGCACCTGCGAAAAAGAGCGGAAGAAATTGTAGCAATGGTCGATAAATTAGAGGCAGAATTTCATTCCATGGAGGAAACGATCAGTGGTGATGTATATATTGGCGGTGGGGAAACTGATGCCATGAGACAGATTGCGTGGGTAGCCAAAGAATTGCAGTCAAGGTATCCAAACATCCGGTATCACCTCTACAGTGGAAACGAAGACGATGTGTCTGAGCGGCTTGACAAGGGCTTGCTAGATTTTGGGATTTTAATTTCACCAGCTGATCTATCAAAATACAATTACCTTGATATCCCTGCCAAAGATGTGTGGGGGGTTGTAATGAAGAAAGACAGTCCTCTTTCATCAAAAAATACCATTCAAGCAATCGATTTAGTGAATGTTCCTCTAATCTGTTCACGACAGGCGATAAAACAATCCTTTTCTAAAAATGAATTTGCTGATTGGTTTGGCGAAGATTTTGATAAACTAAACGTCGTGACTACCTATAATCTTGCCTATAATGCCGCCATTATGGTGGAAGAAGGTCTAGGCTATGCAATAGTCCTAGATAAAATTGTCAATACATCAAGTGACAGTAACCTTTGTTTTATACCTCTAGAGCCAAAACTTGAATCTGGCTTAAATATAGTTTGGAAAAAGCATCAGCTTTTTTCCGCAGCCGCAGAAGTGTTTTTAAAAGAAATTCAAAAGAAATTTTTGAACTTTAAATAGTTTAGTAAGGAATATCTCGTCATATTAAAAAAATCAGCCTCCGGTCTTGAAGTGCCCCGTAAATGTTAGACACCAATCTATCATTTACAGGGCACTTCAGTCACGGAAGCTGTTTTTATTTGATGATCTTAATATTTCCTCGATCGATCCATTTTCGAAAGGAATTTTTCATGAAAAACTTAAATATCTTTCTTGTTGGTTGAAATAGCATGAGAAATCCGAGGAAATCGGTGATAAATCCTGGAGTCAAAAGTAGCGTGCCACCTATTAGGATACAAATGCCATCTAACACTGCTTCACCGGGGATTTTGCCATAACGCAGTTCTTCCTGTGCTCTGCGCAAAGTTTCTAGCCCTTCTTTTTTGGCTAAATAGGCCCCTATGATTCCTGTTAGAATAATAATGGTAAGTGTCGGCCAAACACCAAATGTTTTACCAGAAAACAACAAAAATCCTATGTCCATGGCGGGAATGATGATGATTAATAAAAATAAATAGCGCATGTATGTCTACCCCTCGAATGAAATGCCCTTGTCCATTCTATTGTAGTTGAAAAAAGAGCAAATGCAACTATTTAATCGCTATATAAATTTCAATTGTTCCATTAGGATAATATTTTTCAAAATCATAAGTGTATGCCCTATTGAGTGTCCCTTTTTCCTCACACTCCCAAATCTTCTTCCATGTTTTATATACTCCTTGTTCATCTGTTGAATCCACAACAAACATTTCATATTTGTTGTCGCTCTGAATCTCAATGGAGGCTTCATCACCCGTGTCTTCAGTTGCAGCGCTTAATGAATAATCACCTTTATAATTACTTTCATAGTCATAATATAAGCCATACACAACGGCATCCTTATTTTTCAAAACCCTTGTTGATTCTTTCCACATTCCCGTAATCTTTTCCATGATTTGTTCATCTTTGAAATTATTGGTTCTAACACTGTTAATAATTTTTAGGTTCAAATGAGTTTCCTTCCTTTCCATTTATTGGTTTATTCTTACTTCTACAAAATATCGGAATAACCTTTTTTATTTGTAAATTTAATAATGGAAGAAACCCTTTTGAAAGATTATTTACTTATAACGCCCCCTGACTTCACAGCCAGGGGGGAATTTTGGAATTCTACGTCCAGTGACTTCGGACAGGAAGGAACACATTAAATCTCTCACTTTCCGAAGATCCCTCTAATTTTGCGGAACGTGATGAAATCATCTTCTAATTTTTTGTTTGAAGTGGCTGATTTTTTAATATGTTTTCAACTTCTTCATATCCTTCTAGAAAGGCGAAGTTATATCTGGCTGGAAGTGCGAAAACATAGTCTTTATTTTGTCCGAGAAGTGTAGGTCCAATTGGTGCTGCTCCAATATGAAATTCACCATTTTGTAGTAAGGTCCATTGATTATGTGTAAATATCATTATCGGAATATCTTGTCTTGGTTTAACCTCCGTCCATTCGGGATGTCTAATGAATAGGATCGGCCCATTTTCAATGATGTTACTTTGTTCTTGATTAATAGAAACACCCTCCCAGGATTCCTTTACAATCTGGTACCCAGCCCAACTTTTGGGCAACGAAAAAGTGAACCCATATTCATTATTTTTATAAACAATAGTATCTTGTTCATGGCCCTCTTTATTATCATCTACTGTAGGATGTTCTTGCCCTAGCTGCCCTTGGTTATGGTTATTTGAACTAGAAGAACGGTCCTCCAGGATCGGTTTAATAAGAAAGGCAAATAACAACAAGGCCGCAATACTTGCAAAACCTACAAAGATCTTTCTCATGGTTGTTGCTCTCCTTTTCTGCTTTTCATATGAACTTGTATATTGTAATAGGTGATCATGAATGATGTCTTGGGTATCTTTAGTAAACCTTTTATCAAAATCAGGTTCTGGTAATGTTCGGATCATTCTTTCTATCTCTTCATATCTTTCATGATCTTTCATAGAGAAAACACTCCTTTCTCTTGTTGAAGCACCTTTAAAGCACGATGATAGGTGATACGAACCTTATTTTCATTCCAATTTAAAATGGAAGCTGTTTCCGATACAGACAGTTCTTTAATGCATCGAAGAATGATAACATCTCGATAATTAGCTTTTAAAGATTGGATAGCTTCATAAAGGAGTCTGTTAGTTTCATTTAGTTGAAGAATTTCCTCGGGGGTTTCCTTGGCAGTTTCCTCTTCCCAGAACCAAAACAGTTGCATCATTTTTGAGCGTTTCCTTTTTCTAATTTCATCAATTCCCACATGCCGTGCAATTGACAGTAGCCAGGTTTTAGGACTTGATTTTCCTTGAAAATTGTCAAAGCCTTTAATAGCTCGGATAAAAACCTCCTGGACCAAATCTTCTACATCACTTGATCCCATGTAATAAACCAAAAAGTGGTATATATCTTTATTATACAAGTAAAACCACTCCGAAATGATGTCCCTACTCATCAATTGGTCAACTCCAATTTCTCCCCTATTTTTATCTTCATGAATTAGTCGAATCAAAAGTACTTTTATTTCAATTTTATACGTTTTATTTAAATTATAAAAATGGCCATATAAAAAAGAAGCTTGGATTTCCAAGCTCCTTTGGATTGTGGTCACTGTCGTATTTTTCCACTATCCTTTAACCAGTACCATATCGTTTATTAAATCTGGAAAAGTAAATTTTTCACTCGTATCTAAGTTATTCCCTTTGACTTTTGTGGGTTCTTTCTTAGGTGCATACGTTGTGAAACATATATCCTCAGAGGTGTTAAAACCGTTGGTCTTAGTGTTACTGATCGCAGTAGCCATCTACACAATCCTAAAAAAAGATTGGGGCAAAGATTCTAGATACCAAGGAATGAACTGGAAAAGGGGTATTATTTTTGCATTGGTAATATTGAGTATTGGCTTTTATGATGGTTTTTTTGGAGCTGGCACGGGTTCTTTTTTGTTATTTTCCTTCCTAATCATTGGATTTGATTTTATCCAATCGGCTGGCAATGCAAAAGTCCTTAACTTTGGAAGCAATATTGCTGCACTCATTATGTTTCTATACTTAAATGTTATTAATTTTTCATATGGAATTCCAATGGGAATTGCTATGGTTTTAGGAGCTTTAGTGGGATCAAACTTTGCCATTAAGAAGGGTGTATCTTTTGTAAGAATATTGTTTATCGTTATAACTCTTTTTCTAATTGGAAAAAACATCTTAGATTATTTGCAACTTATTTAATTACCTCGTGTATATATTTGGCTGTTTTGACATAATTTTTAATTTTATAAAAAACATCAAAGTTTACGAAAACAGCCTTTCCTAAACATTGCTACAGCTTCCTCCTAGACTCGTAGGGATAATCATTTACATTTGGTAATCTTCATTTAAAAAATGTCTGATACAGTACCAATAACCAAAATAGAATTAAAATTGGTCTAGGGTCTCTCCATAGTATCATGTCTAATTTTTTATGTTTACTTAAACTCAGAGTCTTTTCTCTTTCTTTTTTTATTAGTTTTTTGGTATAGGTAAATAAAAATACGAGTATTAATGGAAGTAC
>NZ_JBALNY010000128.1:9458-10124 GCF_036962145.1 Bacillus sp. JJ1764
ATAAAAATGAGGGTATTGCTATTCCGTAAAATATTAATGCAACTTGTAACCAGATAGTTAAGAAGTATTTTTCTCTCCGTAATAAAATAGTTGCAAAAAGGGTAGGAATTAATGCAGTAACAATACCTATTATAAAAACATCGTTTTTTATTTTGAACGCCCCCTTAAACGCACTGAGAAAGACTCTTGCTTCGATTCTTTTAAAAAAGGCTGTTTTCGCAAACATTCTTGTTTTTTACTATTTTAAAAATAATACATTATAATAATTCAGATGACCTAAAGTCTTATTTCACGAACTAATTAAATGTTAAAATGCGACACTTATCAAATTAATTTGAGGAAGATTATATGAATATTGAAAATGAGAAATGATTTTACATTGATTTTAATACAAATTAAAATGATTTATCCTAAAGAATTAAGTAGAAAAGTTGTTAATTTTGGCGTTTGGAACAATATAGAGATAAAAAATACACAATGAATGAAATTAATGAAATCATTGCAGAATTAATAATTAGAAGACCTTTTATTAACAATTCTATGAGTATTCATTTCAATGTTATGGGTATAGATTATCATCATATACTAGATATTAAAAATTACAACTATGATAATCAAAAACGAACAGATATCGAAGAGGTCGAATTTTTATATTAACAAAAACTG
>NZ_JBALNY010000129.1:0-12107 GCF_036962145.1 Bacillus sp. JJ1764
ATCTTATTCATTCATTTCACCTCATTATTTGTCATGTAAGCCGTTAAGTAAATGATAACATTTATTAAACAAAAATCAATACTTATTTATAATTATTATAATTAAATATAAAAATATTATTTTGTAACCATTTATTCTTTAGTTTCTAAGACCCTAGACCTAGAAGTTTTTCGACCTACAGCCGTTATTAAAATGGAGCGTCAGCAAGCTATAATAATTTTGTGAAGACCTAATAGTACAGGAAAATTTTTTCATAATCAGTTACACTATTGGAGGAAAGAAAAAAGAGGTGGAGAATGTTGGAAACCATTGTTGAGTTAAAAAATGTCACAAAAAGCATCAAGGGCAAAAAAATCATTGATGATATTAGCTTTCAAGTAAATAAAGGGGAAGTCTTTGGTTTTTTAGGTCCAAATGGTGCCGGTAAAACAACAACCATTAGGATGATTGTTGGCTTAATGGGGATTACATCCGGCGATATTATGATTGGAGGCTCTAGTATAAAAAATGATTTTGAAGATGCGGTCCGCCATATTGGAGCGATCGTTGAAAATCCGGAAATGTATAAATTTCTGACGGGTTATCAAAATCTTGTTCATTTTGCTAGAATGTCAAAAGGCATCACCAAAGAAAAAATTGCCGAGGTAGTAGGGCTAGTCGGCCTGACTAACCGCATTCATGATAAGGTAAAAACTTATTCACTTGGAATGAGGCAGAGATTGGGATTGGCCCAATGTCTGTTACATGACCCTCAGGTGCTGATTCTTGATGAACCAACTAACGGATTGGATCCTGCAGGAATTAGAGAAATACGTGACTATGTCCGCCAGCTTGCGAGAGAAAAGAACATGGCTGTCATTGTCTCCAGTCACTTGCTATCGGAAATGGAAATGATGTGTGACCGGATAGGAATTATACAAGATGGCCGATTAATTGATGTGCAGCAGGTAAAAGAGTTTGTTCAGGGAGAAGGAGCTGTTTACGAGATCGAAGTAGTTCCAAGTGATAAGGCCATTACCGTATTCAAATCCCGTTATCCTGATATTCGTGTTCAACGTTCAAAAAATGGAATTACAGTAGAATTGTCTAAAGAGGAAATACCAAATCTCGTTAAAGCTTTTGTGGAAGAAAATATACAAGTATATGGCATTAAGGAAACGGCAAAAACCCTAGAGGACCGCTTCCTGGAAGTAACCGGTGAAAAGGAGGCGATGATCCATGCTTAATTTAATAAAGAATGAATGGATGAAAGTGTTTAGACGTCCTGGAACTTATGTCATGATCGCAATCTTAATTCTTAGTACAGCTGTTGTCGGTGCCTTTTTCAAATATCAGGAAAATGGAAAAGATGCGGCAGCCAATCCAAAATGGGAACAAACACTGCGCGAAGAAAATAATGCCTTGAAAAAACAGATGGAACAAAGCCATTCGGAAATGGAGAAGCAATATTATAAAAAGACCATTGCCATCAATGACTATCGGATTCAGCATCATTTAGCACCAAGTCAGGAATATAACGTTTGGTCATTTGTAAAAGACGCTTCAGAACTAATAACTTTAGCAGGTTTATTTATTATCATCGTGTCGGCGGGAATTGTCTCGAGTGAGTTTAACTGGGGGACGATTAAGCTCTTATTGATCAGGCCCATTAATCGAACGAAAATACTAACCTCCAAATATTTAACTGTGCTCGTATTTGCACTGTTCATGATTGCCATTCTATTTGTATTCTCAACAGCTTTAGGGGCTATTCTATTCGGAATGCCGGATAAAGTGACTCCTTATTTGAACTATTATAATGGTCATGTTACAGAACAAAATATGGTAGTTCATCTATTAATCTATTATGGCTTAAGTTCGATTGAAATGCTGATGCTAGTCACGATGGCCTTTATGATTTCTTCAGTATTCCGCAACAGTTCATTGGCAATTGGTTTATCGTTATTTTTACTGTTTACCGGGGCTCAATTCACCGCCTTATTAGCCATTAAATTCTCATGGGCAAAGTACCTGCTTTTTGCTAACACAGACTTGATGCAGTACTTTGAAGGCACGCCACTAGTAAACGGTATGACCTTAACCTTCTCAATCATTATGCTGATTTTATACTTTGCTGTTTTTCAGTTCCTCGCGTTCTTTGTTTTTAAGAAGAGAGATGTAGCTGCATAATAAAGGTGACAGGCACCCATCATTGTGGTGCCTGTTTCTATTTTCGATTCAGTTTTTCAAAGACTGTGGCCATTGCTTGTTCGAATTTGCCTGTTCGTTTAGGCTGGTAGTATTGTTTGTGTTTGATTTTGTCAGGCAGGTATTGCTGGGGGACCCAGCCATTTTCATAGTCGTGAGGGTATTTATAGTCAATGCCCCGACCAAGTTCCTTAGCTCCTTTATAATGGGCGTCCTTTAAATGGTCCGGTACTTCACCAGTGATTCCTTTTTGGATGTCACTTAAGGCGGCATCAATAGCCATGATGGCTGAATTTGACTTCGGTGACAGGCACAGTTCGATGACCGCGTTCGCTAGCGGAATTCTGGCCTCAGGGAATCCAATTCGCTCGGCTGTTTCGATGGCAGCCAAGGTTCTTGCTCCTGCCTGTGGATTAGCGAGTCCAATGTCTTCATAAGCAATTACAATCAGCCGTCGGCTAATGCTTGGCAAGTCTCCTGCTTCAACCAATCGGCCTAAGTAATGGAGGGCCGCATTGACATCACTGCCGCGGATTGATTTTTGAAAAGCGGAAACAACATCATAATGGGCATCACCGTCTTTATCAGCCGCAATGCTTTTCTTTTGCAGGCATTCTTCTGCGGTTTCCACATTAATATGAATAATGCCATTTTCATCTTGATCCGTTGAGCGGACAGCAAGTTCCAAGCCATTTAACGAACTTCTGACGTCTCCGCCTGACCCTTGAGCAAAATGCATCAAAGCTTCTTCAGAAATGTCAATTTTATAATTCCCTAAGCCCCGTTCTTCATCTTCAAGAGCTCGAATTAAGGCTTGTTTTACTTCGTCGGGTGATAACGGTTTTAATTCGAAAATTTGACAGCGACTGCGGATCGCCGGGTTAATGGCATGATAGGGATTACTTGTGGTCGCACCAATTAGGACAATCATTCCATTTTCCAGATAGGGCAATAAGAAATCTTGTTTGGCCTTATCCAAACGGTGAACCTCATCAAGCAGCAAAATCACTTTCCCGGACATTTTTGCCTCAGCAGCAACTATTTCCATGTCTTTTTTATTATTAGTTACAGCATTCAGGGTACGAAAAGCGTATTTCGTGCTCCCGGCAATGGCACTGGCTATCGAGGTTTTGCCGATTCCAGGCGGACCATAAAGGATCATCGACGATAGCTGTTTTGCCTTGACCATTCTGGCAATGATTTTGCCTTCCCCGACTAGATGCTGCTGCCCGACGATTTCTTCAATCGTACGCGGCCTCATCCGAAATGCTAACGGTTTTTCCACCATATTGATCTCCCCAAAAGATTATTCTTATCATACAATACCATTTCCGACTTCAAAAAGCATAACAAAGAAGAATATGATATAATTGCTAATGCCTATTATACTCAAGTTATTAAATGTGAAATTTGAACAGAGGTGTAAATATATATGAAAATTTCGACTAAGGGTCGCTACGGCCTTACAATTATGATTGAACTCGCTAAGAAATACGGTGAAGGCCCAACTTCCTTGAAAGCTATTGCACAAGCAAATGAGTTATCAGAACATTATTTGGAACAATTAATAGCTCCTTTGCGTAATGCCGGTTTAGTAAAGAGCATCAGAGGTGCCTATGGTGGTTATATTTTATCAGATATTCCTTCTAAAATTACCGCAGGGGATGTTATTCGGATTTTAGAGGGGCCAATCACACCTGTAGAAGGAATCGAAGATGAAGAACCGGCCAAACGGGAGTTATGGATTCGGATTCGCGATGCCATCAAAGATGTATTGGACAATACTACCCTTGAAGATTTGGCGAGCCACAGTAATGACAGTGAACCTGACGAAGGTTATATGTTTTATATTTAATGGAGATACTAGAGAATTATTTTGATTGAAGGTGTTACAATGGAAAGGATTTATCTCGATCATGCAGCCACATCTCCCATGCAACCTAGAGTGATTGATAAAATGCTGGATGTCATGAATGCAACTTTTGGCAATCCCTCAAGCATTCATTCATTTGGAAGGGAAGCACGTCACCAGATTGATTTAGCGCGGGAAGTCATGGCAGAGAGCATTGGTGCCAAGGAAAACGAGATTATTTTTACAAGCGGAGGCACTGAGGCTGATAATATGGCACTTTTTGGGACGGCTGAAACCTATCAGAGCAATGGTAGACATATTATTACCACTCAGATTGAGCATCATGCTGTATTGCATGCGTGCCAAAAGCTGGAGAAGCTTGGTTTTGAAGTTACCTATTTGCCGGTGGACGAATCAGGACGTATTTCCCTTGATGTCCTTAAATCAGCGTTACGGGATGATACGATTCTCGTTTCTATTATGTATGGAAATAACGAGGTAGGAACCCTTCAGCCTATAAAAGAAATTGGCGAATTGCTGAAAGATCATCAGGCAAAATTCCATACAGATGCGGTGCAGGCTTACGGACTGGAAAATATTGATGTTAATGAATGCTTCATTGATTTACTTTCGGTTTCGGCACACAAAATTAATGGACCTAAAGGGACCGGTTTTCTTTATGTGCGTTCTAATGTAAAAATATCCCCCCGTGTTTTTGGCGGTGAGCAAGAACGGAAACGTCGAGCTGGAACGGAAAATGTTGCTTCCATTGCCGGATTTGCCGAGGCAGTCAAGATTGCTGAGGAAGAAAGAGCTGCTAAACGGGAAAGTTTCAGAAACTATAAAGAAATTTTGGTGCAAAGACTATGCGATGCACATGTTGATTTTTCCATAAACGGATCTCTTGAATATTCGCTGCCTCATGTATTAAACTTAAGCTTTCCCGGTACAAACGTGGAAGCCATGCTGGTCAATCTGGATTTAGCGGGAATTGCTGTGTCAAGCGGTTCAGCATGTACGGCTGGTTCTATTGAGCCATCCCATGTTCTGGTCGCGATGTTTGGAAAGCAATCCGAAAGACTAGTGAATTCAATCCGCTTTAGCTTTGGTTTTACCACAACAGAGGAAGAAATCATCAGGGCGGCTGAAGAAACAGCCAAGGTTGTTTCACGCCTGAAACAATAAATGGTTTAAAAAAAGTTACAACAAGAGAGGTGAAATATGGTGGAAATCAAAGATCCGAAAAATACCCGTGTCGTTGTTGGGATGTCTGGAGGCGTGGACTCGTCGGTAGCGGCCCTGTTACTAAAGCAACAGGGGTATGACGTCATCGGCATATTCATGAAAAACTGGGATGACACCGATGAAAACGGTATTTGTACGGCGACAGAAGACTATAATGATGTCATTCGAGTCTGTAATCAAATCGGCATTCCATATTATGCTGTTAATTTTGAAAAACAATATTGGGACAAGGTATTTACCTATTTCCTAGAAGAATATAAGGCTGGCAGAACACCGAATCCAGACGTGATGTGCAACAAAGAAATTAAATTTAAGGCCTTTTTGGACCACGCGATGAATTTAGGGGCAGATTACCTCGCTACCGGCCATTACGCAAGGGTAGAGTTTCGTGACGGGGAATATAAAATGCTCCGTGGCCTTGATGAAAATAAGGACCAAACCTATTTTTTAAATCAGTTGTCCCAAGACCAAATTAGCAAGGTAATGTTCCCAATCGGTAATCTTGAAAAGTCACGAGTCCGGGAAATAGCCAAGGAAGCTAACCTTGCGACTGCTACTAAAAAAGACAGTACCGGAATTTGTTTTATCGGGGAACGAAATTTTAAAGAATTTCTGGGGCAGTATTTGCCGGCCCAACCTGGTAATATGGAAACATTCGACGGTGAGGTTAAAGGCCGTCATGAAGGGCTGATGTATCATACGATTGGTCAGCGTCATGGCTTAGGGATCGGTGGGTCCGGTGAGCCGTGGTTTGCCATCGGAAAAGATTTAAAACGAAATGTCCTTTATGTCGGACAAGGCTTTCACAATGAAAAGCTCTATTCCGATTCGATTATTGCCACAAATATAAGCTGGGTATCTGAGCGGGAAAAGCCAGCTGAATTTGAGTGTACGGCAAAATTCCGCTATCGTCAGGAAGATCACAAAGTAACGGTTCAGCTTTTGGAAGATAATCGCGTTAAAGTATTGTTCCATGAACCCATTCGTGCGGTGACCCCTGGACAAGCTGCTGTTTTTTATCTTGATGACGAATGCCTCGGCGGCGGTACAATTGATGAAGTGTATAAAAATGGTGAGCGTCTCACTTATGTTGGTTAATAAAAGCCCTGATTCTATTAGTAGAATCGGGGTTTTTTGAGGATTTGCGGGAAAATCATGAAAACACGCGGAAATATCGCAAAAACTGGCGGAATTAGTTTAGAAATTCGCGGGAATATTGTAAAAACTGGTGGGAATATCAAAAAATCTCGCGGAATCCCCCATCCCTTAATCCAAAGAACCAATTTTCTACCCAATGTGTTATACTTCCCTATAGAACGGAGTTGAATGAAATGGACAAAAACCAATTAGGTGTTAAATATATGCAGGAAGGCAATCTGGAAGAGGCAGCTAAAGCCTTTTATGAAGCCATTAATGAGAATGGTCAAGATCCAATTGCTTATATCAATTTTGGAAATGTATTATCCGCTTTGGGAGACAATGACAAAGCACTTCAATTTTTTCAAAAAGCAATTGAAATAGATGAAAACGCAGCAGCGGCTTACTATAGTGCTGGAAATCTTTATTACAGCAACGGACAATTTTCACAAGCAAAGGATATGTTTGAATCTGCCATGAAAAAAGGTTTAGAATCAAGCGATAATTTCTTTCTACTAGGTATGTCTTTAATGAAGCTAGGTCAACAAAAGCTGGCTATACCGTTTTTACAACGTAGTGTCGAATTAAACGGAGACGATTTGGAAGCCCGCTTTGAATTCGGAATGTGTCTGTTGCAAAATGAATACATCGAAGAAGCCATTGCTCAATTTGAAGAATGTTTGATGATTGATGAAAACTATGCCAATGCTTGTTATTTCCTTGGTCTAAGTTCTGCCTTTAAAGGAAACGAAGGCAAAGCTTTAGAAATGCTGGAAAAAGGGCTGCGATTAGATCCGGAACATTTGATGGCTTTACAAGCAACCACATTAATTGAAAAACTAAAAGCATAAGAAATCACAAACCTGTAGAAAGGAGGGAGCTCGGCGAATGGAAAACCAAGAAACCCTTGATTTATTTTCTGAACAGGGAAAGTTTGTTAAAGGCCGGCCAATCGTTACGATTTTTCACAATGAACAAAATCTATATACTGTGTTAAGAATTCGCGTGGACGAAACCAATCATGAATACAGTGACAAGGAAGCGGTTATCACTGGTTATTTTCCTAAAATCCATGAGCAGGAAACGTATATTTTTTACGGAGAATTTAAGGAGCATCCACGGTTTGGTACACAATATATTGCTAACCATTTTCGAAAGGACATGCCGCAAACAAAACAGGGGATCATCGCCTATTTATCCGGTGAAATGTTCAAAGGGATCGGGAAAAGAATAGCTGAGAATATCGTAGAAACCTTAGGGGAAAATGCGATTTCCAAAATCCTCAATCAGCCGTCCCTGCTTGATTCGGTTCCGAAGCTCCCTCCTGAAAAGGCAAAAATGCTTTATGATACGCTGATGGAGTATCAAGGGTTAGAACAGGTAATGATTGCTCTTAATCAATACGGCTTCGGCCCGCAATTATCGATGAGGATTTATCAAGCCTATAAAGAAGAGACTCTTACGATTATCCAAAAGAATCCCTACCAGCTAGTGGAGGATATTGAGGGGATTGGTTTTGGCCGCGCAGATGAGTTAGGGCATCAGTTAGGTATCACCGGAAATCATCCGGATCGTATTAAGGCCGGCTGCCTATACACGTTGGAATATGAATGCATGCAAACGGGTCATGTTTTTATGCCGGTTCGGGGTTTACTGGAACAGGTTAAAAAGCTCCTTGAAGAAAATAAGCGGGATCAAATTGAATATAGCGATATCTCCAATGAAATTATAAAGCTCGAGGAAGAGAATAAAATAATCGGTGAGGAACAGAGAGTATATTTACCGTCTTTATATTTTGCAGAAAAAGGCCTCGTGACTAGTATTAAACGGATTCTCGAACAAACTGAGTACAAGGATCAGTTTCCTGAATCAGAGTTTTTACTGGCTTTAGGTGCTTTAGAAGAACGGCTGGGTGTACAGTATGCTCCTTCTCAAAAGGAAGCGATTCAAACCGCGTTGATGTCGCCGATGTTAATGTTAACGGGCGGACCAGGAACAGGAAAAACAACGGTAATCAAGGGGATTGTTGAGCTTTATGCCGAGTTGCACGGCTGTTCGCTGGAGCTAAAGGATTATTTTAAAAAAGATGAACCATTTCCATTCTTATTAGCGGCTCCAACTGGTCGTGCTGCCAAAAGGATGAGTGAATCTACCGGACTGCCGGCTGTAACGATTCATCGTCTGCTTGGTTTTAATGGATCGGAAGGATTTGATAAAGGTGAAGAGAGTCCCCTTGAGGGAAAAATTTTAATTATCGATGAGACTTCGATGCTTGATATTTGGCTTGCCAACAAACTGTTTAAAGCTCTCCCAGACGGGATTCAGGTAATCATGGTTGGAGACGAAGATCAGCTTCCATCCGTCGGTCCTGGCCAAGTTTTAAAAGATTTGCTGCGTTCTGAGCGGATTCCAACTGTCAGATTAACAGATATTTACCGTCAGGCAGAAGGCTCCTCTATCATTGAACTGGCTCATGAAATAAAAAAGGGACATTTGCCTGCAGATATAACGGCCAAACAAGCTGACCGTTCTTTTATCAAATGCTCAACCTCGCAAATTGCCGAAGTGGTTGAAAAAGTGGCTTTAAATGCCAAAAATAAGGGATATACGGCCAAGGATATCCAGGTCCTGGCTCCTATGTACAGAGGTCCTGCCGGGATTGACCGTTTAAATGTCTTGCTTCAGGAGATTTTCAACCCCAATCCGGATGGAAAACGAAAAGAAATAGCATTTGGTGAAGTCAAATATAGGATTGGCGACAAAGTGCTGCAGTTAGTCAATCAGCCAGAAAACAATGTGTTTAATGGAGATATTGGAGAAATAATCTCAATTATTTATGCCAAAGAAAATACCGAAAAACAGGATATGATTTATATTTCTTTTGAGGGGAATGAGGTCGAGTATACCCGGCAGGATTTAACTCAAATTACCCATGCCTATTGCTGTTCTGTCCATAAATCACAAGGAAGCGAGTTCCCAATTGTGATTTTGCCGATCACAAGAAGCTATTATCGGATGCTACAAAGGAACTTAATTTATACTGCTATAACCAGAAGTAAACAATCCCTTATTTTATGCGGGGAAGAGGAAGCGTTAAAAATGGGAGTGGAACGTGCAGATGAAATGTCCCGTCTCACTACTTTATTTGAAAAGCTGCAAGAAGCCATCCCTGGTAAAATAAACATTCAGCCATTAGAGGAAGATTTGATCGAAGAAATGTCTTATGAAGAAAAAATGATGTTAGTTGACCCCATGATCGGAATGGAAAACGTTTCACCTTATGATTTTATGTTAAAAAACTAAAACTAAGGATGTTCGAAGGAGGTGGGTACTCTTTGCGAACATTTTCCTTATTAAAGGGACAGCCTGTTTTTGAACTTCAACATGGCACAAAAATCGGTGAGGTTTGTGACCTTTGTATTTCAGATGCTGGCATCGTGAAAGGTCTTATTATAAAAAAAGGCGCTTTCTTCAAACAAAACTGCTTTTTGGATATTCAAAAAGTGGCATCCTTTGGCTGGGATGTGGTGATGGTTAAGGACCCGAGTCTGCTCACCAAGGCCAAAAACAGTTCGGAAAACGCCTTGAGCTTTCAGCAATCTCTTGATGGGATGATGCTGCTGTCCAAGAGCGGGGAATCGCTTGGATTGTTAAAAGATGTATATTTCCAGGAAGAATTGGGCACAATCGTAGGGTACGAAATTACGGATGGTTTCTTTTCAGATATAATGGAAGGAAAAAAAATGATTCATTCCGAAAAGCCCTTAACGATCGGGAAGGATGCCATCATCGTAGACGTTAATCAAACGTGAGGTGTCTTTCCATGTTAAAGTGTCCCAATTGCCAGAGCAAGGATATTGGTAAAATTGGTATCAACCAATATTATTGCTGGAACTGTTTTATTGAACTTTCTGTCTCCAAAGGCCTTATCAATACACATCAGGTCGAGGAAGATGGAACTCTTAGTTCCTTGGATGACTTGTTTGAAGAAGATCTGCGTCGTTACACTCTTTAAATTATAAGAAGAGGTGAAACGCATGAACAAGATGATGACGTCGGTGATTGCTTTTGGCGCAGGAATGGCTGCCTATAATCTAGCACAAAGAAACAATGTAATGTCCGGAAGGCAAATGAAAAAAATGTCACGTAAGGTTAAACGAGTGATTTTTTAAATTCGGCCCCCTCTATATTGGAGGGGGTTTTATGCATATTTCTGGCCTTTGTCTCTAAGAATAACATCAAGGAGGCAAAGTATGGATATTCGAATGAAATGGTTTTATCGAATCGGTTTTATACTCCTTTTACTCATTGCGATGTATGTGTTTCTCAAAATCAGCTTTGTCTGGATGCCGATGGTTCGTGTCGTAGCAATCATCGCACTTCCGTTTGTCATTGCAGGATTTATTACATATTTGCTTCATCCAATAGTTGAAAAATTACATGAAAAGGGATTACATCGGGGACTGGCCATTTTATTCATTTATTTCCTTTTTTTTGGCGGAATCGGGTTTGCTCTTTACAAAGGAATTCCGGCCATTATAGATCAAATAAAGGATTTGTCGGAAAGTGCACCTGTATTTGCCGAACAATATCGCGGCTGGGTTCATAGGTTAGAGTCCCATACTAGAGAGTGGCCGGATGGTTTGCAAACCAAAATTGACGCTGGCATAGATGCTTTTGAAACCAAACTTGATTCGCTTTTAACCATCATTGTGAATACCCTAGTGAATATTTTAAATTCAGCATTAATGTTAATGATCATCCCTTTTATTGCGTTTTATATGTTAAAGGATTATCCCCTTCTAAAACGGGCAGTTTGGTATATGACCCCTAAAAATTGGCGTAGACGGGGTACTTTATTTTTAAGAGATGTGGATAAATCGCTTGGGAGCTACATAAGGGGACAACTGCTTGTCTGTCTTATTATTGGGAGTATATCCTCCTTGCTGTTTTGGATCTTTCATTTAAAATATCCGTTACTATTGGGGCTGATATGTGGATTAACAAATGTAATCCCTTATTTTGGACCGATTATTGGGGCGGTTCCTGCTGTCATCATTGCCGCGACCACCTCGGTAAAGCTGGTGCTCATCACGTTGGTCATTGTGTTTGGACTGCAATTTTTAGAAGGAAATATATTATCTCCGTTTATTGTCGGCAAAAGCCTGCATATGCACCCACTGTTAATCATGGTGGCGTTGACGGCGGGGGGGGAAGTTGGCGGCATCCTTGGATTGATTTTGGCGGTTCCGGTTCTAGCTGTCGTGAAAGTCGGATTGATCCATGCAAAAAATCACTTTATTGACGTTAAAACGAATGAATCCCCTTAGATATCATTGACAAAGATTTTTCTGATGGATATAATTCGTCATAGAGAATCAATATTGATATAA
The DNA here is from genome assembly GCF_036962145.1 of Bacillus sp. JJ1764. Classification (NCBI taxonomy): domain Bacteria; kingdom Bacillati; phylum Bacillota; class Bacilli; order Caryophanales; family Bacillaceae; genus Bacillus; species Bacillus sp. JJ1764. The sequence continues at coordinate 11,815 of NZ_JBALNY010000129.1, forward strand.
CATGAAGAAGGATCAAGTATGTTATAGACCATCTGTAGCGCTAAATTGCGTAAAGAGAGGAGCTTCCACAGGCTGAAAGGGGCTCTAGATGAAGGATGACAGAAAGCTAATCCGGAGTGCAGCTAATCCCTGCCGTGTTCCTGCGTTAAAGGATTAATGAGAGATGGATACTGGCTTTTCGTATTCATAATCAGGGTGGTACCGCGAGCAATAGCCCTCGTCCCTGTTTTGGGATGAAGGGCTTTTTTATATGCTTTTTTAAAAAATGGCATTGTTAAAGAACCCTGTTGATT
>NZ_JBALNY010000129.1:12180-61283 GCF_036962145.1 Bacillus sp. JJ1764
CCTAGAGCGGAAATCAACATACAAATTTAACAGCGCTTAAAAATTATAGGAGGTCTATTATAATGAAACAACTAACAGGCTCACAAATTCGCGCCATGTTTCTAGAATTCTTTAAGGAAAAAGGACATGCTGTTGAACCAAGTGCATCGCTTGTCCCACATGATGATCCATCCTTATTGTGGATTAACAGTGGAGTTGCAACATTAAAAAAGTACTTCGATGGACGTGTCGTTCCGGAAAATCCACGAATTACAAATGCGCAAAAGTCCATTCGGACAAACGATATTGAAAATGTCGGAAAAACCGCACGCCACCATACTTTTTTTGAGATGCTCGGCAATTTTTCCATTGGCGAATATTTCAAAAAAGAGGCAATCGAATGGGCGTGGGAATTCTTAACTGATGAAAAATGGATTGGCTTTGAAAAAGAAAAGCTATCTGTTACCGTTCATCCAGAGGACAACGAAGCTTATGACTTTTGGAATAAGATAATTGGGATTCCAGAAGAACGTATCATTAGACTTGAAGGTAACTTCTGGGATATCGGTGAAGGTCCGAGCGGTCCCAATACAGAGATTTTCTATGATCGTGGCCCAGAATATGGTAATGATCTGAGTGATCCAGAACTGTATCCAGGCGGGGAAAATGAGCGATATTTAGAAGTATGGAACCTAGTGTTTTCCCAATTTAACCATAATCCTGACGGTACATATACGCCGCTTCCAAAGAAAAATATTGATACCGGGATGGGCTTAGAGCGGATGGCTTCCGTTGTTCAAAATGTTCCAACCAACTTCGATACCGATCTATTTATGCCTATTATCCGGGCAACCGAAGAAATTTCCGGAGTGAAATACGGTGCTGACAAGGAAACGGATGTTTCATTCAAAGTGATTGCTGACCACATCCGTACAGTGGCCTTTGCGATTGGGGACGGGGCGCTTCCGTCCAATGAAGGGCGCGGCTATGTATTGCGTCGTTTGCTTCGCCGAGCAGTCCGTTATGCAAAACAAATTAATATTCAGCGCCCGTTTATGTATGAACTGGTCCCTGTTGTTGGGGAGATCATGCATGATTTCTATCCTGAAGTAAAGAATAAAACTGAATTTATCCAGAAGGTTATCAAAACGGAAGAGGAACGCTTCCATGAAACACTTCATGAAGGCTTGGCGATTTTAGCTAGTGTCATTAAAAAGGAAAAAGAAAAAGGTAGCGATACCATAAGCGGTGAAGATATATTCCGTCTTTATGACACATATGGCTTCCCTGTTGAATTAACGGAAGAATATGCAGAAGAAGAAGGTATGAAAGTAGACCACGCAGGCTTTGAGGTGGAAATGGAAGGTCAAAGAGAACGCGCTCGTGCTGCACGTCATGATGAAAATTCCATGCATGTCCAAGGCGGGGCTCTCAGGGACCTTACTGTGGAGAGCCGATTTGTGGGCTATAATGAACTGCATACAGATTCTACCATTTTAGCTATTGTCAAAAATGGTGAACTTGCTGACGAGGCTAAAACAGGTGAAGAGGTTCAAGTCATCCTGAATTCTACTCCATTTTATGCCGAGAGCGGCGGACAAGTTGCCGACCACGGAGTAATCGAAGGCGAAGGTGTTTCTGCTTATGTGAAGGATGTCCAAAAAGCTCCAAATGGACAAAACCTTCATAAAGTTGAAGTAAAATCAGGTATATTGAAAATAAATCAACAGGTAAAAGCAACTGTTGATGACAATAACCGTGCGAAAATTATTAAAAACCACACCGCCACTCACTTGTTGCATCGTGCGTTAAAGGATGTACTTGGAGAGCACGTCAACCAAGCAGGCTCCTTAGTAGAACCTGATCGTTTACGTTTTGACTTCTCTCACTTTGGTCAAATTAAACCGGAAGAGCTTGAGCAAGTTGAAAAAATGGTGAACGAAAAGATTTGGAGCAATATCGAAGTGGATATTAGTTTAAAACCGATTGCAGAGGCTAAATCAATGGGTGCGATGGCTCTCTTCGGCGAAAAATACGGTGATATTGTCCGTGTCGTAAAAGTTGGGGATTACAGTCTAGAGTTGTGTGGCGGTTGCCACGTACCAAATACTTCTGTCATAGGATTATTTAAAATTGTCTCAGAGGGAGGCATAGGTGCCGGAACAAGACGGATTGAAGCTGTTACCGGAGAATCTGCTTACAAGGTTTTAAATGATCAAGTTGGTTTATTAAAAGAAGCTGCTGAGAAGCTGAAAGTTAGTCCTAAAGAAGTGGTAAACCGGATTGAAAACGTGCTGGGTGAAATGAAACAGCTGCAAAGAGAAAATGAGTCACTCGCTGCCAAACTTGGCAATATTGAAGCAGGTAACCTTGTGTCAAAAGCGGTTGAAATTGATGGTGTAACCGTATTGGCTGCAAACGTTCAAGCAGCAGATATAAATAATCTGCGTAATATGGCAGATGACTTAAAGCAAAAATTGGGATCCGCCATTATTGTTTTAGGCAGCGCCAATGATGATAAAGTGAATTTAATCGCTGCTGTAACCAAAGATTTGATTGACAAAGGCTACCATGCAGGCAAGTTGATCAAAGAGGTTGCCGGTCGCTGTGGCGGAGGCGGAGGCGGTCGCCCAGATATGGCCCAAGCAGGCGGAAAAGATCCGGAGAAACTGGATTCTGCTTTGCAATATGTTAGCGAATGGGTAAAATCGGTTTGATAATAGGACAAAGTAGTGTAAAATATTAGTAACTATTACAAGTCGAGGTGCACGAAAATGAGCTCATTTGACAAAACTATGAGATTTAATTTTCCCGAAGAGCCTTTTGAGCATGATGTGAATGATGTGCTTTTTCAGGTATATGAAGCCTTGAAAGAAAAAGGTTATAATCCCATTAATCAAATTGTCGGTTACTTATTATCTGGGGATCCTGCATATATCCCGCGGCATCGAGATGCCCGTAATATTATCCGCAAGCTTGAACGAGATGAGATTATTGAAGAGTTAGTGAAATCGTATCTTAAACAGCGGCGTGAGGGGTAATGAATGCGAATATTGGGTTTAGATGTTGGATCTAAAACAGTTGGTGTCGCCCTAAGTGATGAACTGGGCTGGACAGCACAAGGACTTAAGACTCTTCACATTAATGAGGAGAAGAAACAGTTTGGATTTGAGGAAGTGGGTCAATTAATTCATGAATACCAAGTGAGTAAAGTAGTGATTGGCCTCCCGAAGAATATGAATGGAACCATTGGCCCAAGGGGCGAAGCAAGCAAACAATATGCAGATGAAATTGAACAAAGATTTTCAGTTCCTGCCGTATTGTGGGACGAGCGTCTGACCACCATGGCCGCGGAACGCGTCCTCCTGGAAGCAGATGTAAGTCGAAAAAAACGAAAAAAAGTCATTGATAAAATGGCGGCTGTCATGATCCTTCAAGGATACTTGGACAGTATAAAATAATGAGGTGATAAAATGGCACACGAGCATGAACATATGCATGAAGAAGAAAGCTTTATAACACTAGTAGACGAAGAGGGTAATGAAGAATTATTTGAAATTCTGTTTACTTTTGATTCCGACGAATTTGAAAAATCCTATGTACTTTGTTATCCGGTTGGGGATGTAGAGGAAGATGACGAAGAGGTTGTGGTTCACGCCTATTCTTACATTCCTACAGAGGATGGAGGAATCGGTGAATTAGCACCAGTTCTGACTGATGAAGAATGGGATGTAATTGAAGAAGTATATAACACCTTTACTCAAGATGAGGAAGGCGAAGAATAAGTTTCAAAAGAATCAGCTGAATACAGCTGGTTCTTTTTTTTTGCCAAAATTAAACATAAATTGACATTTTTCTTTTCCTATGTTGAAATAATTACGATGTCTAAAATTTCAGGATGCAATGATTTTATAGAATAATATGTTCATTACATAGGATGTTTTGAAATAAAAGAGAAGGGGGAACTATATGACCACTGATAAAAAGGACATAATTCGCAAAAAAATGCTTGATCGCCAAAATGAAGCAAGAGTTGTTAGAAAAATTGTATTTATGATTTCGCTATTATTTCTCATACTAATCATTTTAATTGGCGGTGGAGGTTACCTATATATCCAATCGGCTTTAAAGCCTGTTGATGCAGACAGCAAGACTCAGAAAAAGGTAGAAATTCCGATCGGGTCTTCCGTGACTGGTATAGGTGAAACGTTAAAGGAGAAAGGCATCATTAAAGACGCAAAAGTATTTAAGTACTATGTTAAATTTAAAAATGAGGGAGGCTTCATGGCTGGTGAATACCAGTTAAGCCCCTCAATGGATGTCCCTGAAATTGTCAGCAGGTTAAAAACGGGAAAGGTTCAAGCTAAACCTAGTCTCAAAATGACCATTCCTGAAGGAAAACAACTAACGGATATTGCCGCCATAATGGCGAATGCTACGAAACAAAATCCGGCAGATATTATGAATAAATTAAATAACAGAGAATTTATCCAAACGATTATGACCAAATATCCGGACATCTTTACTAATGAAATCTTGAATCCTTCTGTCAAATATCCTTTGGAAGGGTACCTGTTCCCGGCAACTTATTCTTTCTTTAAACCAAATCCATCCGTTGATCAAATGGTTTACGCCATGCTCGATAAAACTCGCGAGGTATTAGCCGATTATACCGATGATATGGACAGGAAAAAACAATCGGTCCACCAAATGTTGACAATGGCATCGTTAGTAGAAGAGGAAGCAACTGCCAAAACGGATCGTAAAAAGATTGCTAGCGTCTTTTATAATCGAATAAAAAAAGGAATGCCGCTACAGACAGACCCTACTGTATTATATGCCCAGGGTAGACATAAGGAAAAAGTGGTGTATAAGGATTTAGAAGTTGAATCACCTTATAACACCTATCAAAATACTGGTTTGCCTCCGGGACCAATTTCCAATGCTGGCAAATCATCAATTGAAGCAGTACTTAAACCAGCGGATACAGATTATTTTTATTTCTTGGCAACAGACACAGGTGACATAATTTTTTCAAAAACACTGGAAGAGCATAATCTGGCAAAGGCAAAATATATTTCCAATAAAAAATAATATAGACAAAGAGGGAATCAATAGCATTCCCTCTTAATTTATGTTAAAATAGTTCAAGTGTTTAATAAGGGAACCATAGCGTCACTCACGGTAACTTATGAGCAGTATCTCCAATTCAATGGAGAATTGTGCGTCATTTTCTGTGAACGCTATTTTTTATGTCTAAAGAGCATTTATTTGGCAAGAATGCTTTTAAAGGAAAAAGAGGTGAGGGCAGCTTGTTAAATGAGAAGCTGCATTCTTATATAGAAGGCCTAATAAACGAGCGGGATCCTTTGTTTCTTGAAATGGAGCAATATGCAAACCAGCATAATATTCCGATCATGGAGCTTGCCGGAATTGAAACCATGCTGCAACTGCTCCGAATCCATCGTTCTAAGAAGGTTTTAGAAGTAGGCACAGCAATCGGTTACTCTGCCTTAAGAATGGCTGATGTTCTTCCAAAGGATGGCCAAATCGTAACCCTTGAGCGTGATGAGGAAAGAATGATAGTTGCTAAAGAATTTATCAGTCGCTCGACTCACAATGGCCAAATCAACCTTATTCAAGGTGATGCCTTGGAGCTTGAAGATCAAGTGAAACCCCATGCTCCTTTTGATGCCATTTTTATTGATGCGGCAAAAGGGCAATATAAAAAATTCTTTGAAATCTATTCCAAATATCTTACATCGGACGGATTAATCATCACCGATAACGTTCTATTTAAAGGTTTAGTAGCTGAGCCGGAAATTGAATCCAAGCGTACGCGAAACCTTGTAAAAAAAATTAATGAGTTTAACCGTTGGTTAATGAGTCATCCCGACTATCACTCAGTGATTCTTCCAGTGGGGGATGGGGTCGCGATTAGCAAAAGAAGAGGTGAGCAAAAATGAAGAAACCAGAGCTATTAGTTACACCCATCTCTGTTGACGACATTTTGCCTTTGGCAGAGGCCGGAGCGGACGCATTTGTTATTGGTGAACAGCGATACGGACTGCGCTTGGCAGGTGAATTTAGCAGAGAAGAAGTGAAGCAGGCAATTGAACTGGCACATTCTAAAGGCAAGATCGTATATGTTGCAATGAACGCCATTTTCCATAATGAAAAAATTGAGGAACTTGACGATTATATACGTTTTGTTGCGGATGCAAATGCTGATGGTATTATTTTCGGTGATCCCGCTGTGTTAATGGCAGCCCGAGAAGCGGCTCCAGAAATGAAGTTGCATTGGAGTACCGAAACAACAGGTACAAACTGGTATACCTGTAACTATTGGGGCAGAAAAGGGGCTAAGAGAGCCGTGCTGGCCCGTGAAATTAATATGGATTCCATTGTTGAAGTGAAAGAAAATGCCGAAGTTGAAATTGAAGTTCAGGTTCACGGAATGAGTTGTATGTTTCAATCGAAACGTTCCCTATTAGGCAATTATTTTGAATATCAGGGAAAAGCGATGGAGATTGAAAATCGTAAACAACAAAAAAACATGTTCCTACATGACAAAGAACGAGGGAATAAATATCCTATTTTCGAAGATGAAAATGGTACTCATATCATGAGTCCTAATGATATGTGCATTATTGACGAGCTTCAGGATATGCTTGAGGCTGGTGTTGACTCTTTTAAAATCGATGGCATACTAAAAAGCCCGGAATATATTCTTGAAGTAACAAAGGCCTATCGGAAAGCAATCGATTTATTCTTTGAAGCCCCGGATCTATACGAAGAACAAAAGGACGAACTGCTTGAAAGAATCGAGGAAATTCAGCCCGTAAACCGTTCATTAGATACAGGTTTCTTTTTCAAGGAAACCGTTTATTAAAAAAGGGAGGGGTTCATGTATGAGTATTGTAAAAGATAAAATCTCCGAAATCATTGACGGTAAACGTGTCATAGTGAAGAAGCCCGAACTCCTTGCACCTGCAGGAAATCTTGAAAAATTAAAAATTGCTGTTCAGTATGGTGCCGATGCTGTATTTATTGGCGGTCAAGAATATGGACTTCGTTCCAATGCAGATAATTTTTCACAAGAAGAAATGAAGGAAGGCGTAGAATTTGCGAAGAAATACGGCGCCAAAATCTATGTCACCACGAATATTTATGCCCATAATGAAAATATTTCAGGGTTAGAAGAATACCTTTACGGTCTAAAAGAGGCCGGTGTTGCAGGGATTATTGTTGCTGACCCGCTCATCATCGAGACCTGTCGCCGAATTGCTCCGGAAATTGAAATTCATTTAAGTACGCAACAATCCCTTTCTAACTGGAAAGCCGTTCAATTTTGGAAGGAAGAAGGTCTTGAACGGGTAGTTCTAGCTCGAGAAACCAGTGCTGAGGAAATAAGAGAAATGAAAGAAAAGGTTGATATTGAAATTGAAACCTTTATTCATGGGGCGATGTGTATTGCCTATTCTGGCCGCTGTACGTTAAGCAATCATATGACTGCGAGAGATTCAAACCGCGGTGGTTGCTGTCAATCCTGCCGATGGGACTACGACCTATATCAATTAGAAGGCAGTGACAATCAAGAGGTAGCTTTATTCAATGAGAATGAATCACCATTTGCAATGAGTCCAAAAGATCTAAATCTTATACAGTCCATTCCTAAAATGATTGAGTTGGGGATAGACAGTTTAAAAATTGAAGGCAGGATGAAATCGATTCACTATATTGCTACGGTTGTCAGTGTGTATCGTAAGATCATTGATGCTTATTGTGCGGATCCCGATAACTTTGTCATTAAGAAAGAGTGGCTAGAGGAATTGGACAAATGCGCAAACCGTGAAACAGCTCCAGCATTTTTTGAAGGGGTTCCAGGGTATAAAGAGCAAATGTTTGGTAATCATAGCAAAAAGACAACGTTTGAATTTGTCGGGCTTGTATTGAATTATAATCCGGATACACAAATGGTTACATTGCAGCAGCGTAATCATTTTAAACCGGGGGATGAAGTGGAATTCTTTGGACCAGAAATTCAAAACTTCACTCATGTTATTGATAAAATTTGGGATGAAAAAGGGAATGAACTGGACGCTGCAAGACATCCGCTTCAAATTGTACAATTTAAAATGGAAAAACCGGTTTACCCTAACAACATGATGCGAAAGGAGAACTAACTTGATGCGCAAACCAGTTGTTATTGGTGTTACCGGCGGCTCTGGCTCCGGAAAAACAAGTGTGACAAAAGCCATCTATGAAAGTTTTAAAGGTCATTCTATATTAATTATTGAGCAGGATTATTATTATAAGGACCAAAGTGATTTGCCGTTTGAAGAACGTTTGAAAACAAATTATGATCATCCTCTGGCATTTGATAATGATTTGCTGATTGAACATATTAAGAAGCTATTGCGTTATGAGCCAATCGATAAGCCAGTCTATGATTATACGATCCATACCCGTTCAGAAGAGGTTATTCCAGTTGAACCAAAGGATGTCATTATTCTAGAAGGCATTTTGGTTTTAGAAGATGAGCGCCTCCGCGATTTAATGGATATTAAATTATTTGTGGATACAGACGCTGATTTACGGATTATCCGCCGGTTAACCCGTGATATCCAAGAGCGTGGCCGTACTTTTGATTCGGTTATTGAGCAATATATAAATGTGGTCCGTCCTATGCACAACCAATTTATTGAACCGACAAAGCGTTATGCCGATGTGATTATCCCAGAAGGCGGACAAAACTATGTGGCAATTGATTTAATGGTAACGAAAATACAAACAATTCTTGAACAAAAATCAATTTTATGAAACAATAGCAAAAGATAATCCTGATTCATGTGAGGATGGATAGGTAGTTGCGCGCCCTGACCCATTTAGGACGCGCTACTATGTCTTATGCCTTAATTGGCATAAACTTTACATAATGGACATACACAATTCTATGGGGTTTTGTGAAGACTAGAAGGAGTGAGGATTTTGGCAACTGAAAAAGTATTTCCAATGACACAAGCTGGAAAAGAAAAGCTTGAGCAAGAGCTTGAGTATTTGAAAACGGTTAAACGTAAAGAAGTGGTGGAAAGAATAAAAATCGCCCGTAGCTTCGGTGATTTATCAGAAAACTCTGAGTATGATTCTGCAAAAGAAGAACAAGCCTTTGTTGAAGGTAGAATAACTACCTTAGAAAATATGATTCGTAATGCCAAAATTATTGCGGAAAGTGAAATGGCCAGTGATTCAGTATCACTTGGTAGTTCTGTCACTTTTGTTGAGCTTCCAGATGGCGATGAAGAGACCTATTCTATCGTGGGAAGTGCAGAAGCTGATCCGTTTGAAGGCAAAATTTCAAACGATTCACCAATTGCAAAAAGCCTAATTGGTAAAAAAGTAGGCGATACCGTCTCGGTGCAAACACCTGGCGGAGAAATGACAGTTAAGATCGTAAGTATTAAATAATTGTTTGAAAAAAGCAAACCTCGTCAACACTTTTGACGAGGTGTTTTTTTATGTGGAAAAAACGTGCTATTGCTTGGTTGTTCATTTGTATTTTCGGCTTTATGCTACTTTTAGCAAGATTAATGCAGATTCAATTATTTGAAACGGAAGCCTTTTCCAAGCATAACGTCAATTTACTGGAAGAGAGTGTTAATCAACGAACCCAAGAAATTGTTATTGATAACGGGAGAGGGAATTTCCTTGACCGTAATGGAGAAATGCTTACTTACAAAAAGGAACGAGTCCTTGTCTTATTTCCTTTTTTAAAAAAAATGAATTGGAATGCGGCTAAGGTAGCAGAAATAATGGGGGTCTCCCAAAGCTCCATACAAGCAACATTAGGATCATCGAAGAAGCCATTTGCCTACGGCGAACCTGAACCAATAGAATTGACAGCTTCACAAATGGAGGAAATCAATGCACTCAAAATTCCCGGTGTATTTGCCGTTGAGCAAAAGTTTGAACGGGCAAGTATACCTGCTGAACAGTTAATCGGATTAACAGGAGAAAATCCCAAGGAATTGGCCAAACGTTATCCTGACAAAGAGCTTTCAGAGAAAACACTAATTGGTGTAACCGGGCTCGAAGAAAGCTTTGATGAGTTCCTGTTGCCCGAAGGAAAATCAAAGCTTGTTTACCATGTTGATGGCGGAGGAGCGCCTCTCTTTGGAATCAATGTGAAATATATTGACCCGGCCAACCCGTTTTATCCGGTAAATGTACGAACTACAATTGATAAAACTATACAGGAAAAAGCAGAGGAATTGGTTGAAAAGTATGGAATAAAAAAGGGTGGATTAGTTCTTCTAAATATCGAGGATAACAGTATTGAAGCACTTGTTTCACGTCCTCTGATTAATAAAAATAATCCATATAATGGGATCGGTATGACCAATCAAATAGTAAATCAACAAATCATCGGCTCTGTGTTTAAAACAGTTGTCGCTGCAGCAGCAATTGATCAAAATCTCGACAGCCCGGGGAGAATGTTTGACTGCAGTAAAAAAATTAACGGGAAACCGGAACACAAATACAATTACGGGATGCTTACTTTTTCCGACAGCTTTGCAAGAAGCTGTAATCAAACATTCGGAGAACTGGCTAGAGAACTTCAAAAAATGAATCCACAGATGCTCGAAACTTATGCCGAACGATTATCGTTAACCGGTGCCGTGGGGTGGAATGGTGATATTTATCATACCAGTGACTTTAAACAATTCCCTGATGAGGATAAAGGCAGGGTTTTCCTGTCAGAGGAAGCAAGGAAAGATGCTAATTTTGTTGCCATGTCCGGAATTGGTCAGCACGAAGTCCGTTCTACTCCTTTAGCAGTAGCCAATATGATGGCCACCATTGCCAGAGGTGGGAAAAAGGAAATGGTGCGGGCAGTGTCCAAGATTGAATTTAAAAACGGAACCACAATGGTACCTTTTCCGAAAAAAGAGTTATCAGGCGATTCAATTTCACCGTATACAGCAATGAAACTTCAGAAACTCCTCCGAGAAGTGGTAACAAATCCAAATGGTACAGGAAGATGGTTTAAAGATTTGCCAGATGAAGTAGCTGGTAAGTCAGGCACAGCTGAAACAGGAAAATATCTGGATGGAAAACAACTACATAATAAATGGTTTGCCGGCTATTTTCCATTTCAATCACCGAAATATGCCTTAGTATGTTTCAATCTAGACGTTATAGAGGATGAGGGTGGGGTTAATTCTTTGTTCGCTGATATGGTGAAAATGCTTCATGAAAAGGAAACAGGGAATTTTTAATAGGGAATATTTCTTCAAGTTCACAACATTTCATGTTAGAATATTCACAGCCTAGTTTTTAGGAGGAGAGTTTTACATGAAAAATGAAGCGAATCAAAATTCACGATCAGATTATCGGGCAAAAAGGAAAAAAACAAACTATATTCTAAATGGCTTAATTGTATTAGTTTTAGTGTTAATTATGATTGTTGCATATAATATTTTTGTTTCTGATAATGATCATGCATCATCAACAAATCATGAGACTTCAAAGACTGTGCAAAAGGAAACGACAACTAAAAAAGATTCGAATAAAGTTCCAACCACTACAAAAGAAAAGAATTCTTCTAACGATTCAGAAAAAGTCAAAGATGATCAAGAGGATCAGGATACGACAACAGGAACTGCCGATGATTCACAGGCTGTTAGTACCGATGGAGGTAGTACTGCCAATGTGATTAAAACGATTGAAAACCCGTCCTGGAAGCCAGTTGGTACATCCCAAACAGGTGAACATTCTCCTGTATACGATACAACATCCGCAGATTGGCAGGAAATGATTAGTGCACTATCATATGCAACTGGAATAGACCAAAGCAATATGAGTGTTTATTGGCTAGGAAGGGATAAATCAACATCCAATGCTTCAGTTGGCACTGTGTATTCCAAGGATAAACAGCAAAAATATCGTGTGTTTATTAAATGGGTAGATGGTGAAGGCTGGATGCCAACAAAAGTGGAAGAATTAGCTGAATTAGAAAGATAAGCATGAAGAAGGGCCCTATAAAAGGGTCTTTCTATTTTTTTTGCTTTTTGGCTAGTAAACACATTTAATTTTAATTCATAGTATACATATGGGAATAATTTTTAAAAAAACACAGTTATTTACTTAACATTCTTTCTAAAGATGGTAAAATAGTGTTCGCGGATACGTTACCAAAATCCGAGGTACATTAAACAATGTAGAGACCATTAGAAAGAGGTAAAACTATGAAAATTGCCATTATTGGTGCAATGGAAGAAGAAGTGACATTATTAAGAGACCATATTGAAGGGCAAACACAGGAAACGGTTGCCGGCTGTGAATTCACTTTTGGAACGATGAAAGGCGCGGAGGTTATTTTGCTTCGTTCCGGCATTGGTAAAGTGAATGCCGCAATGTCTACGACCATTTTACTTGAAAAATATAAACCTGATTACGTAATTAATACAGGTTCAGCAGGTGGATTAAACCCTGAATTGAATGTCGGAGATGCAGTTATTTCAACAGAGGTGCGCCATCATGATGTGGATGTAACAGCCTTTGGATATGAATACGGTCAGGTGCCACAGCTTCCTGCTGCGTTTACAGCTGATGAGAAGCTGATTAACATTGCTGAAGAGGCTGCAAATGAATTAAATAGTTTTCAAATTGTCAGAGGATTAATTGTAACAGGAGATTCCTTTATGGAAAATGCTGAGCGAGTTTCATTTATTCAATCAAAATTTACGGACCTGCAGGCTGTTGAAATGGAGGCCGCTGCGGTGGCGCAGGTGGCTCATCGTTTTGGTGTTCCATTTGTCATAATTCGTTCATTATCAGATATTGCCGGTAAGCAATCGGAAATCTCCTTTGATCAGTTTATTGATAAAGCGGCAACAAATTCTGCCACGTTGGTCATGAAAATGGTGGCAGCTTTAAAAAGCTCACAGGAGTGAAAACATGAAGGTTTATAAAAACGTCCATGAATTAATTGGGCATACACCAATAGTTGAAATCACACAATTTTCTTTGCCTGATGGTGTTCGCATGTTTGCGAAACTTGAATTCATGAACCCTGGAGGAAGTGTAAAGGACAGGTTGGGAATGGAGCTGCTCCAGGATGCTTTTTCCGGTGGAAAGCTTCGTGAAGGTGGGACGATCATTGAGCCGACGGCAGGAAACACGGGGATTGGGGTGGCGCTGGCTGCCATTAATAAAGGTCTGAAAGTAATTTTTTGTGTACCAGAAAAGTTCAGTACAGAAAAACAGGCGATTATGAAAGCTTTAGGAGCCACGATTATCAATACCCCAACAGAAAAGGGAATGAAGGGAGCCATTGCGAAAGCGGAGGAACTCCTTCAGGAAATTCCTGGCTCTTTTTGTCCGCAGCAGTTTGCTAATCCAGCTAATCCCGCAACTTATTATAAAACTCTTGGTCCGGAGCTTTGGGAGCAACTTGAGGGAAGGATCGATATCTTCGTTGCCGGAGCTGGTTCCGGGGGAACCTTTATGGGTACGGCACGATACTTAAAGGAAAAAGATTTCAAAATAAAGACTGTGATTGTGGAGCCGCAGGGCTCGATATTGAATGGCGGGGAGCCAGGTCCGCATAAAACAGAAGGGATTGGGATGGAATTTTTGCCGACTTTTATGGATACGTCTTACTTTGATGCGATTCATAGCATCACAGATGAGGCAGCCTTTCAGCTTGTCAAAGAATTAGCGGCTAAAGAGGGGCTTCTAGTAGGCAGTTCTTCTGGTGCCGCTTTTCATGCAGCATTATTGGAGGCAGAAAAGGCAAGTCCTGGTACGAATATTGTTGTGATTTTCCCTGATGGCAGCGAGCGCTATTTAAGCAAGAAGATTTTTGAAGGAGGAATTTAGCTTTGAAACGAAAAACAAGATTAATCCATGGTGGTATCAGCGAGGACCCAGCAACAGGTGCAGTTTCCTTTCCTATATATCAAGTTAGTACGTATAGGCAGGAAGGAGTCGGAGGGCATAGAGGCTTTGAATATTCCAGAACCGGAAACCCAACGAGACATGCGCTAGAAGAGCTCATTAAAGACATTGAAGGCGGAACAGCAGGGTTTGCCTTCGGTTCAGGGATGGCAGCTATAACAGCGGTTATTATGCTGTTTAATAGCGGGGATCATGTTGTCTTAACAGATGATGTCTATGGAGGAACCTTCCGCGTTGTAACCAAGGTACTAAACCGAATGGGCATTGAATCAACGTTCGTGGATACAAGCGATTTGGAAAATATTAAACAGGCAATTAGGCCAAATACGAAAGCTATTTATATAGAAACACCAACGAATCCCCTATTAAAAGTAACTGATATTGCAGCAGCATCTAAATTGGCAAAAGAGCATGGATTATTAACAATTGTTGATAATACATTTTCAACCCCATATTGGCAAAATCCGTTAGAGCTGGGCACAGACATTGTGTTGCACAGTGCAACCAAATATATTGGCGGTCACAGTGACGTGGTTGCAGGCTTGGTTGTCGTAAATAGTGACCAGTTGGCTAAAGATTTGCATTTTGTACAGAATTCCACCGGTGGTGTGTTGGGTCCTCAGGATTCCTGGCTGCTAATTAGAGGAATCAAAACTTTGGGTGTTCGTATGGAAGAAACAGAAGCTAATACAAAAGCAATTGTTGAATTTTTGCAACATCATCCAAAAGTGAAAAAGGTCTATTATCCTGGGCTGGAAACACACCCGGGACATGATATAGCTAAAAAACAGGCACGCGGCTTTGGCGGAATGATTTCTTTCGACGTTGGCAGCGGAGAAAACGCTGACCAACTCCTTAGCAAAGTTAAATACTTTACTTTGGCTGAAAGTCTTGGAGCAGTTGAGAGCCTTATCTCTGTTCCTGCCAGAATGACTCATGCATCTATTCCGGTAGAACGGAGAGCAGAACTCGGAATTACTGACGGCCTTGTCCGTATCTCAGTTGGAATTGAAGATGTTGAAGACCTGATAGAAGACCTAACGGAAGCACTTGGATTATAGCAGTAAAGGTGACAGGCACCATGTGATTTTTTCACTTGGTGCCTGTCACCTTTTTACTAATATTTACATAAAGAATGATAAACAGTTCTGTGGTACAGTAGGGTTGTAGTTTAAGAGAAGCAGGTGATGAGGATGAAACAAAAGGTGAAGTCACTTTATGAACGTATGGTGGATTTTAAACGATTCGGCATAGTACTGTTAGTATTCGGGATCTTCTTTTATTTTGGATTGATTATACCATCTGATGCTAAGACGGAAATGGACAGGGATGTGTTGATGATTGGTTCAACGTCTTTTATGGCGGCGTCCATTTTATTTTTCACACTTTCCAAGCAGAGCTACTTAAAACTACTAAAATCAGAAGAAGGCCAAGATTATTTATCGAAAAAATAAGCGTTCTCCTTTTTTCATAGGGAGCGCTTTTTTTGTGGGCTTTTAATCTAATTTAAAAGAAATTCCATAAAGTGGTTTACAAATACTGTATGAGTGGATATAATTGCCGTAGTAAGTAAAAAATTCCAAAAGGAGGTCGAAGAAGATGATGTTATTGAATACTAACCCATACGCAAGTGCTACAACTTTATATGTGAATATCATGCATTCGACCAGATTGGAATGGATTGCTTAATTTTTATTAAGTGCTTATACATATCCATGCCGCAGGGAGAATGACGCCTTGCGGTATTTTTGTGCCTAAAAAAGACCGGCCGCAAGGAAGTGACTTCTTGCGGCCTTTTTGTGCCCTTTTTAAGAGCAATCAGGATATGGTTGGCATAAATTAGAAATTGTTGTGAGACAACAACAATCTTTTAGGAGGTGGGAACCCATGACTCTGAATATTTTATTTTTCAGTATTACCATTAAAAAACAAGCAGTTAACCTGGATGATGCCATTCATCAAGAAATGGTTGAAAAGCTTTATGAAGAACACAAGGATCGTCAAATGACTATGCGTCAATTTGTCTAATCTTAAAGGTGACTAAAAAGAGGAAGTGAATAATCATGACACTAAATATTTTATTTTTCAGAATTACCATTAAAAAACGAACTGTTGACCTAAACGAAGCCATTCGTCTGGAAATGGTCGATAAGCTTTATGAAGAACATAAGGATCGTCAAATGACTGTTCGTCCATTTATCTAATTTTAAGGGGAATAAAAAGGAAGTGAGACAACATGACCCTAAATATTTTGTTTTTAACCATTACGATCGCAAGACGGCAAAAAAGCCTTGAAGAGGCTTTGCACCAAGAGATGGTAGAAAAGCTATATGAAGAAAACAAAGATCGTCAATATTCAACACTCTACCGTTATATGTAATAACAAAATGATTTTTAATTGAGAAAAGAAAGGTGGTTTTACTTATGTTTTATAAATTAAAAGGCCGAGGAGACAGCATTTGGGGTATGAAAGATACCACCTAGCGGAAATACGAACGTAGGAGGTAAAAGAATGCCGTTGCATTGTTTATTATTGTCACTTATTTTCAAAAGTTTGAAAAAGAAATAATATAATATCCTAAATGAATTTATTGCAAAGAGTTACCATGTTTCGTTAACAAATTGTTCATATATCCCTAAGATTGATACTGTGAAAATATGATAAATTAAAAGTAAATAATCCAGCATCTTCAAAAGGGGTGGAGAACATGTTATTAATGGTAATGGCATTAGTAATTACTGGGGCGATTGGTTTAGTTATTACAGCGGAATTAAGTGCGGAAGAATAAGAAAAAGCATCGGTCGTACAAATGGCCGATGCTTTTTGGTGTTTTATTTATTTTCAGTCAAATGTAGGAATTCATTAATATCCTCTATACAAATGTGAACAGCTTTCTCCCAGAAATCCTTTTCCGTTAAATCAACCTGAAGATGCTTCTTTGCGAGACTTTCCACTGTCATAGACCCAGTATCCTTCAAGAGGGCAATGTACTTTTCTTCATAGCCTTTCCCCTCTTCTAATGCCTGCGCGTAAATTCCTAGTGAGAATAAATATCCAAAGGTATATGGGAAGTTATAAAACGGAACGTCTGTTATAAAAAAGTGCAATTTAGATGCCCAGAATAACGGATGGTATTCTTCCAAGGCATGACAATATGCTTCTTTTTGGGCCCCAAGCATGATTTCATTTAATCGATCAGTGGAAACCGTTCCATGCTTTCTTTCCTCATAAAAACGTGTTTCAAAAATAAATCGTGCATGGATATTCATTAACAGTGCAACTGTACGTTGAATTTTATCATCCAACAGGGCTAATTTTTCTTCTTCGTTCTTGGCATTTTTTACGGAAGCATCGGCTACAATCATTTCGGCAAATGTTGAGGCCGTTTCAGCGACATTCATTGCATAATTACAATTAAGGTAAGGCAGCTCTCTCATCGCATAGGAATGAAAGCCATGACCAAGTTCGTGCGCTAATGTCGATACATTTGACGGGGTGCCGGAATAAGTCATGAATATGCGAGATTGTTTGCTTTCAGGTAAATACGTACAAAAACCACCGGGTGCTTTTCCAGGGCGGTCTTCTGCTTCAATCCATTGCTCTTCAAAGGCTTGTTTCGCGAATGCAGCCATTTTATCACCGAAATGAGCGAAATTCCGCTCAATGAAGTCAGCACCTTCTTGATAGGAGACCTTTGAATCATTATTGCCATACGGCGCCTCCAAATCAAACCAGCTGAGTTTTTCAATTCCTAATAGTTTAGCTTTTCTCTCAAGGTATTGAACGAGCTTCTGCTTGTTTTCAGTAATAACGGTCCACATTGTTTCAAGTGTTTTCTTTTCCATGCGGTTTATGCTGAGTGGTTCCTTTAAGACATCTTCCCAGCCTCTTTTTTCGTATACGCTTAACCGAAATCCTGAAAGATGGTTTAAGGTTTTTGCTAAGAATTCAGCTTGATCTCCCCATGCCTCTTCCCAATTTTTAAAAACCGTTGCACGCACTCGGCGGTCGGTGGAGGAAAACTTGTTATGGGCTTGACCGACTGATAATAATTTCTTGTCCCCGTCTTCTTTAACCGCTACTTTAATTTGGCTGACAATGAGGTCATACAACTGTCCCCAGCTATGGTACCCATCCACTTCCAAGGCGTTGATTAAAGCCTCTTCTTCTTTAGAGAGCTTTTCTTTCGCTTGTTCTCGACTTTCCGTTAACACAAACGCAAGCTCGTTTAAAGCTTCTGTATCGACGATTTTGTGCCAAACCTCTTCATCAATTGAAGTCAGCAAAATATCCAGTGAACCCAGCGCGGCTTGGAAGCTAGCATTAAGGCTAGTTATTTTTGAATCAAGAGAATAAGCTTGTTTATCCCCTGTATTTTGGGCAAGTAAACAGTCAATAAAGGATCGAGCTTGTTCCAATTTCTGGGCAGAATTCTCTATATCAGTGATCAATTTCTGTAAATAGTTGACGTCTTCAAGCGAATTGGCCGGTCGCCAGCTGTTGACGTTTGCTTCGAATTTCTTAATCAACTCTTCTGTTTGCCGTAAATGTTCTTGAAATTCAGCCGAACGGCTTCCCCCAGGAAAAAATACGTCCAGATTCCACACCTCTGAATAGGTATTAGTTGTCATGTATGTACCCCCTTTAATCTTTACCATTTCATTATATGTTTCCTCTTTCGAAATATCTATTTTTAGAGCCACAAAAATAGCTTATGCAGAGTGCACAAGCTTACGTCTTTTTAATAAAAGCTGGTATACCACCACCAGGCGCCAAAAATAAGTAAAAGGATAAATAAAACGATTAGAACTGCAAACCATACACCGCCGTTTCTGCCGGGATATGCAGAGTAAGGAGCAGGATAACCGTACGCATAACCATAAGGCATGTATAAATCCTCCTTTCTCATATTATTATTATTCTATGTCATCATCAACCTAACGTATTAGGCTATTGCGGAGCATATAAACTTTATCATTTGACAATCGAAAGGATTCTACGGTATAAGTGGATGGAAACGATCGCAATCACCATATTTTAAGTTTAATATGTAATTCCAGGGGGAAATCATGTTGAAGGCCCAAAGAAAAGTTATGTTCATATTTATTACTCTACTGGTTATTTTGGCCGTAGGCTGTTCAAATACGGAGTCAACACCTAAAAACACCGGGAAAAAGACAGTAGATGTACAAGGAAAATTCGCCATTGCAAATGCGCAATCCTTTAATATTAGCCGTTTTTATGGGATTGGCTATCCGGGCAATGACAGCGCACTTTATGTAGCTACCAATAAAGGGCTAAAAATGTATAAAGATCACAGTTGGTTAGAAACCACGGTAAACAATCATAGATATTTTGGATTTCAGGCTATTAAGGACGGATTCATAGCCAGTGGGCAGCCACAAAAGGGGACTGATTTGAAGGACCCGCTTGGTATAATTGAAAGTAAAAACCAGGGACAATCGTTAGAAAAATTAGCTCTCTATGGAAAAATTAATTTTGTATTTATGGCTGCGAGCTACGAAGGTAACGGGATTTATGTCATCAGTGACCAGTCGGATAATGGTTTACGTCCCGGGGTTAATTATTCGCTAGATAAGGGGAAAACGTGGAACCAATGTGAGTTAAATGGCTTTAGTGCTGATTCAATGGGGATGCTTGCGGTTCATCCTGAAAAAGCGAATGTAATAGCTATGGCTACACGGTCAGGAATCTATTATTCGACCGATAACGGCCATACAATGAAATTAATAACCGATCCAAATATGGTCACAGCCCTAACCTTTACAGGTGATACTATTCTTTTTTCAAGCGTGGAAAATAACAAAATTATGCTGAAGTTGATGAATCCCGCAACTGGCAAACAAGCTGAATTAAACTTTCCATCCCTAGATTATGAAAATCCGATTACCTATTTAGCAGTTAATCCCCAAAACCATAATCAAATCGCATTTACTACTTATAAAAATGATCTTTATGCGTCAAATGACGGCGGAATTAATTGGGAAATGTTAATAAAAGGTGGTAAAAAAGAAGAGCCGAAATAATCGGCTCAATTCTTCTTTTTCCGTTCCTTTTCAGCTCGATAAAATTCGTGAAACATTTTCATTAATGCCCGTTTTTCTATTCGTGATACATAGCTTCGAGAGATTCCGAGTTCTTTGGCAATTTCACGCTGTGTTTTTTCTTTTTGCAAATCCAGCCCAAATCGCCCAACAATGACCTCTTTTTCCCGATCATCGAGCACCTCAATGTATTTTCTGATTTTCTCCAATTCCATATTTAACTGGATCGTGTCAATGACATCTTCTGATTCTGATTTTAATACATCAATCAAAGATATCTCATTTCCCTCTTTATCTTGCCCGATGGGATCATGCAAGGAAACATCCTTTTTTGTTTTTTTAAGAGCTCGTAAATGCATAAGTATTTCGTTTTCAATACACCGAGCGGCATATGTGGCTAGTTTGGTTCCTTTTCCTTCTGAGTAACTTTCAATCGCCTTGATCAACCCAATGGTTCCAATTGAGATTAAATCCTCGGAATCCTCGCCGGTATTTTCAAACTTTTTGACAATATGCGCGACAAGTCTTAGATTATGCTCAATTAACAAATTGCGTGCATGTGAATCCCCCTCTGCCATTAAGCGCAGGTATTTCCTTTCATCTGCAGCGGATAGGGGTTGCGGGAAAGCATTGTTTTTTACATAGGATACCAGAAATAAAAATTCCTTTACTAAATATCCAAGAGCTGTCAAGATTCCAGACATCCATATCCACCCCCGTTATTGGACTTTAGCCTATTACTAATTCCTATGAAGAAAACAGGAAATTGTGTCTGTCCAGAAATTTTTATTTCAAATTAGTGCTAAGATATTAGAAAAGCGGAAGCGCCCTGGTCAGCGGTGTATGGCCTCCTTGAAAAAGCTAACGCTTTTCCTTAGTGCGATGCAATGCTCCCGAAGCATTCCTTGTGGAGTCTCTCCACTGAGATAAAGGAAACACGAAGAGCTGGAGGTGATTCGATGTTGACTTATCGTAGGGCGGAGAGCGAAGGACACTAGCCGCTAGGGCGCTGGAGCTAGACAATTCTCAAAGCCAGACCTTTTATACCTTCAAAGTGAAAAGACTTGCCCGCCCTGAGGCTTAAGCAAGTCTTGTAAGATGTAAGATCACACTTTTTTTAGTTTAAAGGTACTGACCATAAGGAAGGATAATATGATCATAATAAATAAAAATAACTCGGGTGGAGCATAGGGGATCGTCAAAAAGCTCAATGTCGCGATGACTCCTGCAGCAGTAATCGGTAAGCCGGTAAAGTACCCATTGCTTTCTGTAATATTAAATCGTGCCAGTCTAAAGGCACCGCAGCCAATATAGAAAACAGTGAAAAATGAACCCGGTCCGCCAAATTCATGTAAAATACCTTGATATAGTAATAGTGCAGGTGCAACCCCGAATGATATAATATCACTCATGGAGTCTAATTGTTTCCCTAGTTCTGATTCAATATTAAATTTACGGGCAATCATTCCATCAAAACGATCAGCTAATGCTGCAACAAAAATAAGGAGTAAACTTAATCGTAAATTGCCATGAAGTCCAAAGATAATCGCAAAACCACCTAATGCTAAATTGGCCAAAGTAATGACATTGGCTGTTTGCGACTTTAACTTCTTTATAGTCTGATCAAGCACATCAAGCAAAAACATTCTCCACACCACTCCTTTCAAACTGGAAGGAAATCTCATTTTATTTTATAATATTTAATTTTAAGGGTTTTATGTCTATTCGTAAAGAGTATTTTTACACTATTTGGGGGTCATCTAATGTTACAACCTTTTTACCGACTGTTAATTGAACTGACAAATGGGAAATGGACATCTGTTATTTTAAAAAAGTTTTCCCGTTCATCAGTGAGTCGATTTATGGTGCCAATTTTCGCTAGAGCTTACCATATTAATCAGACTGAAATGCTTCAACCATTACATGAATTTCCGACACTGCATGATCTGTTTATTCGAAAATTAAAAAGCGATGCGAGAAATATTGATTCGGATGCTAATTCCGTCGTCAGTCCAGTCGATGCGGTTATTGAAGACGTCGGACCGATAACAGAAACAAGTGATATACTTGTAAAGGGGAAAATCTACTCCATTGATGAGATGCTAGGAGATCGAGAGGTATTACAGAAATATTTGAATGGTACATATATGATTTTATATTTAAGTCCAAGTCATTACCATCGTATCCATAGCCCGGTGGATGGTACGGTTATAAATCAATGGACTTTGGGGAAAAAGTCATACCCCGTCAATAAGTGGGGCTTAAAATATGGGATTCGAACACTCGCTAAAAATTATCGAGTTATTACTGAGGTAAAAACTTCATTTGGGCATGTTACCATTGTAAAGGTCGGGGCGATGTTCGTGAACTCAATTGAAACAACTCATGAAGGGTCTGAATTGGAAAAAGGGAAGGAAATGGCTTATTTTAGTTTTGGTTCCACAGTCGTTCTACTATTTGAGAAAGATTCATTTGAGCTCGATTCACAAATTAATACCCCGACGGAAATCAAAGTAGGAGAAAGATTAGGAATCCTAAGAAAAAGTTAAACGGCGCATGGGCAGCGCCGATTTCTTTTTAACAAAAAGAAAAGCCCATCTTGGGCAATAATATGATTAGGAAGACTTTTTGATATTAATGGATAAGGAACGGCGGCGAATTTCCGATTCAATAAGATGAATAAATTCAGGACACAACTTTAGTTCCCTGGCTTTAAAATAAGATTCAATCAATAATTCATCTGACAGTTTACGCATGTCAGATCCACCTCCGATTTGAATAAAAATAGTTCTGTGATTAATAGTTCTGACATAAAATGGTATGTTCAGTTGGTGTACCCTAAATCTACCAAATTTATTCCTGAAGGACAATGACCTTATATATCCACAAGAACAAGTGGATAACTTGTGAGTACATTGTTTATAAAGAATGAAAAGGTACTTGATTCCTTGGGTATAATGTTAATAACTTTATCCACAATTGCTGAAAAGGTTGGGTTTTGTCGAAAAATATTTTTTTCTACAATAAAAAAAAGCCATATTTCCCTTTTCTTTTGAATCAATGATAAAAATTAGTTATGATGGTACATGAATGATTTCGAAGTTAATGAGGTGCTGACTCAGTGTTAAAACAATTCTTGCCTAATGAACATGTTAAGAACATTTTTGAGATAAAACCTGATCAATTAAAGGCGCGCGGGGTAAAAGGTATTATCACCGATTTAGATAATACTCTTGTGGAATGGGATCGACCAAGCGCAACGCCCCGTTTAATTGAATGGTTTGAGGAAATGAAAAAAAATAATATACTGATTACGATTGTTTCTAATAATAATGAAGAAAGAGTTAAGGCATTCGCTGATCCCCTTCAAATTCCATTTATTTTTAGAGCAAAAAAGCCAATGATTCCAGCCTTTAATAAGGCATTGTCACAAATGGAGCTAAACAAAGACGAAGCAGTGGTCATTGGTGATCAGTTGCTAACAGATGTGCTTGGAGGAAATCGTGGCGGTTTTCATACAATTTTAGTGGTACCAGTCGCACAAACAGATGGCTTGGCTACCAAATTTAACCGTTTTGTGGAACGGCGCATCTTAAATTGGTTCCGCAAAAAAGGGATGCTGCAATGGGAGGATTAAAGTTTGAGTGAACATCAATATGTATGTATGGGCTGCGGTGTAAAAGTTCAGTCCGAAGACCCTGAACAACTGGGCTACGCACCGGCATCTGCCTTGGAGAAAGAAGCAATTATTTGCCAAAGATGCTTTCGATTAAAGCATTATAATGAAGTTCAGGACGTAAATTTGACAGACGATGATTTTTTAAAGATTTTGAATGAAATTGGCAGTCAAGATGCCTTAATTGTTATGATTGTTGATATCTTTGATTTTAATGGAAGTTGGCTGCCAGGATTACATCGCTTTGTTGGTAAAAATAAAGTCCTGCTTGTCGGTAACAAAGTGGATTTGCTACCGAAGTCTGTAAAACATCATAAATTGGTTAATTGGATGAAGCAGGAAGCAAAAGAACTTGGGTTAAGACCTGAAGGAGTATTTCTGGTAAGTGCCGGAAAAGGGTGGTCGATTCAAGAAACAGCAGCAGCGATTGACGAACACAGAGATGGTAAAGACGTTTATATCGTAGGATGCACCAATGTCGGGAAATCAACATTTATTAACCGTATTATCAAAGAAGTCACCGGGGAAGGAGATGTGATAACCACCTCGCATTTTCCGGGAACAACACTGGATATTATAAAAATCCCACTTGATGATGGAAAAGCTCTCACTGATACACCGGGAATCATTAATCATCATCAAATGGCACACTTTGTTGATAAAAATGAATTGAAATTGATTACGCCTAAAAAGGAAATTAAACCAAAGGTGTTTCAATTAAATGAAGGACAAACCCTATTTTTTGGCGGGTTGGCACGTTTTGACTTTGTTAGCGGCGGAAGGAACTCATTTGTTTGTTATGTTTCTAATGACTTGAACATTCACCGAACCAAAACTGAAAATGCAGATGAACTTTATGAAAAGCATGTTGGGGAAATGCTGACTCCTCCAGGGAAGGAACATTTAAAAACATTTCCCGAGTTAGTAAAACATGAATTTACTATAAAGGAAGCCAAAACAGATGTTGTATTTTCCGGGCTTGGCTGGGTGACTGTTAATGAACCCGGAGTGAAAGTGAATGCGTTTGTTCCGAAAGGTGTTCAAGCGCTAATCCGCAAATCGCTTATATAAAAAGTTAGGTGAGGAGAAAAGTGAAAAAATTATATGCCGTTATAGGAGATCCAATTGGACATTCCATGTCACCGGTTATGCATAATGATTTATTTTCCTACTATCAAATCGATGCCCATTATATGCCATTCCTAGTTAAAGCTGAACAGCTTGAGGATGCTGTAAGAGGGCTAAAAGCAATTGGTATTGGCGGATTTAACGTGACGGTTCCACATAAAAGCGGTATTATTCCTTTCCTAGACGGTGTTGACGAATTAGCAGCCGATATTGGGGCAGTTAACACAGTGGTTAATGAGGATGGCAAATTGATAGGCTATAATACCGACGGGCCGGGATTTTTACAAGGGTTAATGAATGAGCTTCCTTCTATTGAAGGAAAAAACATTCTTGTGATAGGTGCCGGAGGGGCCGCAAGAGCGATCTATTTTACCCTCGCCAAGGAACGTGCTGTCGAGATTGATATTGCCAATAGGACAGTAAGCAAGGCAGAAAGCCTAATTGATGATTGTCCTTATCAATCATCATCCATTGCTCTCTCCCTCGAAGATGCTGGAAAAAACATGGAGAAATACGACTTAATTGTCCAAACAACCATGATTGGTATGGCGCCTAAAACGATGGAGTGCCCACTCGATCTTTCTGTGATTAAACATCAAGCATTGGTTTGTGATATCATTTATAATCCACTGCAGACGAAGTTTTTACAAGAAGCGGAGCATAAGGGAGCACGTATACAAAATGGGATTGAAATGTTCGTATATCAGGGTGCTTTAGCATTTGAAAAATGGACTGGCATCTTTCCTGATGTAAAAAGAATGAGAAATATGGTGTTAAAACAACTAGGAGGCAGTACATGTTAACAGGTAAACAAAAAAGATTTTTACGTTCAAAGGCTCACCATCTGGATCCAATTTTTCAAGTGGGAAAAGGTGGAGTAAATGAAAATATGGTGAAACAAATTACTGATGCACTTGAAGCAAGAGAGCTGTTAAAAGTGAGTGTGTTGCAGAACTGTGATGAGGATAAGACAGTAGTTGCGGAGCAATTGGCCGATGGTTCAAATGCTGAATTAGTGCAAATTATTGGGAATACGATTGTGTTATATAGGGAGTCAGTAGAACATAAACAAATTATTCTGCCGTAATGATTTGGAGGTCTGGCATGAGGAAGATTGGAATTTTAGGTGGAACGTTTGACCCACCACACAATGGACATTTATTGATTGCCAATGAAGTTTTGGGCTCACTCCATCTTGATGAAATCTGGTTCATGCCAAACCAGGAGCCTCCACATAAAAAAAAATCGGGTTTTGTTAGTAATGAACACCGCTTGAAGATGCTTGAGCTGGCCACGCAAACTCATCCAGATTTCAAGATTCAATCGATTGAACTTGAGAGGGAAGGTCCGTCCTATACTTTTGATACAATGAGTTTGCTTTCCACTAAATATCCGGACTACCAGTTTTTCTTTATTATAGGTGCTGACATGATTGAGTACCTCCCGAAATGGTATAAAGTAGAGGATTTGGTAAAGTTGGTTCAATTCGTTGGCGTAAAACGACCAGCGTATAATCACCATTCAGACTATCCCGTTCTATACGTTGATGTGCCAGCAATGGATGTATCTTCAAGCATGATCAGAGAACGGCTTGAAAATGGGAAAACGGTTCGTTATCTGTTACCTGATGCGGTTATTCAATATATTGAGGAGAAACAGTTATATGGAACGTGAAGAAGCCTTAAAACTTGTAAAAGTTCAATTAACGGAGCACCGGTATCAACATACATTGGGGGTAATGGAAACGGCAATTAGCCTTGCCAACCAATATGGTGCCGATGTAAAAAAAGCAGAACTGGCAGCCATTTTTCATGATTACGCGAAATTCCGCCCAAAAGAGGAAATGAGAGAGATTATAGTGTCACAAGGATATCCGCAGGATTTACTTGAATATAATGCTGAGCTGTGGCATGCCCCTGTAGGAGCTTATCTTACAAAAATAGAAGCCGGGCTTACGGATCGTGAAATACTTGATGCTATTCGATATCATACCTCGGGTAGACCGGGAATGACCTTACTCGAAAAGATTGTATATTTGGCGGACTATATTGAACCCGGCCGGCATTTTCCAGGTGTTGATGAAGTGAGGGAAATGGCCCAAAATAATCTAGACCAAGCCTTAATAAAGGCAGTCCAAAACACGATTTTTTTCTTAATGAAAAAAAATCAAACGGTCTATCCGGAAACGTTTTTTACTTATAACGATTTAGTTAAAGGGTCAATTGGTTAAGGAATGATGTGAATTTTCATCTGTTGATGGGAGTGCTAATTAACAGCCACGTTTAAAAGAGTTACTTCAAAAATGGAAGGATTGATTAAATGGATAATCAACAATTATTGAAACTTACTGTAAAAGCGGCAGATGATAAGAGAGCGGAAGAGATTATCGCTCTTGATATGAAAGGGATCTCTTTAATTGCTGATTACTTTGTTATTTGTCACGGAAATTCGGATAAACAAGTACAGGCGATTGCACGAGAAATCAGAGAAAAAGCAATGGAAAAGGGATATGATGTCAAAAGAATGGAAGGCTTTGATGAAGCAAGATGGGTCCTCATTGATCTTGGGGATGTTGTAGCACATGTATTCCATCGTGATGAAAGAAGCTACTACAATTTGGAACGTTTATGGGGCGACGCTCCAAAAATGGATATTCTCAGTGAGTTGAATTCATGAGCTACGAACATTTTGCCTATTTGTATGATGAATTAATGAGGGATGCACCCTATGATGATTGGGTACAGTATGTAAAAAGCAAAATGTTAAAATACGGAATCAAAGGAAACCGGATGCTGGATTTAGCCTGCGGAACCGGAGAACTTTCCGTTCGTTTTGCAAAAGAAGGCTTCCAAGTAACCGGAATTGATTTATCCGAAGATATGCTCGCTGTTGCACAAATGAAAGCGGCAGAAGCTGGTCTGCAAATCCCTTTTTATCAGCAAAATATGGCGGCTTTAGAGGGTGTTGGGAACACTGACATCATTGGTATTTTTTGTGATTCTTTAAACTACCTTGAAACGGAAGAGGAGATTAAATCCACCTTAGACCATGCACACCGAGCATTAAATGATGGTGGCCTATTGATTTTTGATGTCCATTCCATCTATAAAGTTTCAGAAGTGTTTGTTAATCAAACTTTTGCTATAAATGAAGATGAAATTTCCTATATTTGGAATAGTTTCCCGGGTGAAGGCTCGAATAGTGTGGAACATGAGCTCAGCTTTTTTGTTTTAGATGAAAAAAGCGGTAAATATGATCGTTATGACGAACTCCATTTCCAACGAACCTATCCTGTAGAGCATTATTCCTCTTGGTTGGCTGAGTCCGGTTTTAAACTTCTTGAAATCAATGCAGATTTTGAAGAACAACCACCGCAAAATAATTCGGAGCGTGTCTTTTTTGTTGCCATGAAAAATTAAAGCCATCTTTTTTTGAAAAAGATGGCTTAATTTGAATAGAAAAGCAGGAATTTACATGATGTTCACGAATTATAGTTTAGAGAATACGATTTCCACCTTTTCTAACTCCTCTTTAAACTTTCCATGAGTTGCTTGAAATAAATGTTCAAACACCTCACCTAACTCGTTTTCCAATACCTTAATACCTTCTCCGGTAATCCCGCCTTTTACACAGACCTTTTCTTGCAACGATTGCAAGGTATAATGCTCTTGTTTGATTAATTCCCCAAGTCCGATAATCATTTCACTTGCTAGTAATCTTGCCACTTTCTCCTCGATCTCTGTTTCTTTCACTGCGGCATTTATAAAAGCTTGAAGTAGATAACTAAAAAAAGCAGGCCCACAGCTTACAATATCGGATGCAACTCTGGTGATGTTCTCGTTAATGGGAACCGGCTCTGATATTTTCATCATTAATTTTTCAACTTCTATCCTCCAATAATCGCTGCAAAGGTCACCGTACGTTACCAATGATACGCCTGAAAGAGCACGGTTTGTAATGCTTGGGATAATCCGGACAACGGAGCAGGATACCTTACTCTCAATTTGATTGGTACTGATTGGACTTGTAATAGAAATCAAACATTTGTCCTCTGTTAGATGCGGGTTTATTTCATCAATTACTTTAAATACCTCCAACGGCTTTACACAAATAAAAATTAAATCGGATTGTGCTGCAACTTCAACTGCATTCGCCCCAACACTGATATTTTTATATTTATCTCTAAGCAAGATTGCTTTGGCTCTCGTCCTGTTTGCTATGATCATAGAAGAAGGGGATACGGCCTCACTGTCCAAAAAAGCCTCTACTAATATCCTCCCCATATTACCGGTGCCGATAATACCAATATCCATTAATACGACCCTCCTTCGTTTCCGTGTTTCTTTTATAACCTTATGAAATCGATTCATAAAATATGACTTTGAAAGGATGGTTCATCCATGAAGAACTGGCTAATTGAGCATAAACTTTATGCAGTTATGGCTTTATTTTTTGTATTAGGGGGCGGTTCTTATCTTTATTATCAACATGAAAGTCAAACTCAGTCCATATCCACCCAAGACCTTATTTTGGAGGAAAAGAATCAGCATCAATTAGATGATAAGCAAAGCGAGAAACAAAGCGTAGAAGATAAAGTGATGATGGTCGATATAAAGGGGCAGATTAAAGAGCCAGGAGTATATCGGGCAAATATTGGGGAGAGGGTCATTGATATTATTACCCGAGCAGGCGGGATCACCGAAACGGCTGATGAAAGCCAAGTGAATTTTGCTGAGCATGTTGAGGATGAAATGGTCATTTATATTCCTCAAAAGGGAGAAGAGGGTGATTTTGCACCTGGTTCAACATCCGGGACAAACGCGGTTGGCACTTCTGGGCAAAATCAAGCAAAAATAAATCTAAATAAAGCGACCGAGACAGAACTGCAAAATCTTCCCGGAATCGGACCGGCAAAAGCAGCTGCCATTATTGAATACCGTGAATCTAATGGACCATATAAAGCAGTCGAAGATTTAAAAAATATTAGTGGAATTGGCGATAAAACATTTGAAAAATTAAAAGATCTAATTGTAGTTCGATAAATTCAATTATTGACCAAATGGACAAGCGCTATTACACTTAAACAAACAAGATTTTTGCAGGGAGTGGAGAATGTGAATCGTATTTCTTGGGATCAATATTTCATGGCGCAAAGTCATTTGCTAGCCTTAAGAAGT
Source organism: Bacillus sp. JJ1764 (assembly GCF_036962145.1). Lineage (NCBI taxonomy): Bacteria > Bacillati > Bacillota > Bacilli > Caryophanales > Bacillaceae > Bacillus > Bacillus sp. JJ1764. The sequence continues at coordinate 42,169 of NZ_JBALNY010000129.1, forward strand.
ACTTGTACCCGTTTAACTGTCGGTGCAACCATTGTCAGGGATAAGCGGATTATTGCAGGAGGGTATAATGGGTCGATTGCAGGAGGAGATCATTGTATTGATAAAGGTTGTTATGTAATTGATCATCATTGCGTACGGACGATTCACGCTGAAATGAACGCCTTACTGCAATGTGCAAAATTTGGTGTTCCAACTGATGGTGCAGAAATTTATGTTACCCATTTTCCGTGTCTTCAATGCTGTAAGTCGCTTATCCAAGCGGGTATTAAAACGGTTTATTATGCTACTGATTACAAAAATCACCCATATGCTGTTGAGTTATTTGAACAAGCAAATGTAAAGGTTGAAAAAGTAGAATTGTCCAACCCTGTGATTGATTTTAGAAAAGTAATGCAATAAAACCATAAACGCCGGTTTATAGAGGCCGGCGTCAAATTAATGATTTGGAGAAAAATCATGAATGGAAAATATCTGTATTTAGCTATTTCTGCATTATTAGGGTTGCTAAGTACACTCGTACAATTCTGCCCCTTTTTTCTCTGCTTTCTGCTCTATTGGTTATGGCTATTGAAATGGAAACAATTTAATAAGCCACAGCTCCTCCTCATCTTATTAGTTGCAGTGATTTTTTCTATAACTGGAGAATATGCAACAGCAAAAAATCAAACTCATATTCCGGAATCCACCACATCATTCCTTGTCCAATTTATCCAAGACCCTAAAATTGACGGTGACCTTCTGCAAATCCAAGCAGAAGAACAACGCTACAATGAAAAAATCCTCATTCGCTACCAAATCAATTCGGAAACAGAAAAACACACTTTAAAATCCTCCTCATTCTATAGAGGAATCTGTTCTGTGTCAGGCACTATTAGTAAGCCTCGGATCGTTAAAAATCCAAATGGCTTTAATTATCGAGGGTACTTGGCTTCAAAAGGGGTGTTTTGGATTGTCGAGAGCCCCAAAAATCCATTTTCACATTGTACTGTGGTTGGGACTGACCCTGTGAAGAAAATCAAAGAACTTCGTTATGAGGGGATACGATTCCTTGAGACAAGTTTACCTCCTGAGGTGGCCTCATTGTCAGCTGCATTAATTTTTGGAGACAGAAGTCTGTTTGGCGCGGAATTACAGAGTGATTATCAAAAAACGGGAATTGTCCATCTGTTGGCGATATCAGGTTTGCATGTTTCCTTATTGGTTGGTATGTTTTTTTATTTGGGGATCCGGATAGGGTTAACAAGGGAGTTCATGGTGCATTTTTTATTATTTTTGTTGCCGGTTTACGTCATTATAACAGGTGGATCTCCCTCAGTAATTCGCGCAGTATTAATGATATTTCTTGTACTTGCGGCAACAAAATGGAAAATTAGGCTAAAATTTTTAGCGATTGATGCCATCAGCATTGCTTTTCTTATTTACATCTTTGTCGACCCATATATAATCTTTGATGTTGGTTTCCAGCTTTCTTTCTCCGTCAGTTTTAGCATCATTTTATCCTCGCAGTACCTCCTAAGAGCATATCAGAATTATCTTGCTCAAATGATTGTTACATCGATTATTGCTCAACTCGCAGCACTTCCGTTTTTACTTTACCATTATTTTGAAATTTCGTTTATGGGCATTGCGGCAAATTTGTTGTATATCCCGTTATTCTCCTTTCTTTATCTTCCGGGTCTTTATTTCTTATTTTTTGTACAAATTCTTTTCGGAAAACCTCCAGATCTTCTGATTCACATATTTTCGAATTTAATCAATATGTCAAATAAATTCATTAGTCATTTGGCAAATTTCTCGTTTACATCCGTTATCCCCGGAAGACCTAATCCCATCCTTTTGTTCTGTTATTTCTTCACGATCCTCCTTATTTTTTATATATGGGAATGTAGCAAAATTCGAAAGAGAATATTATTTCTTTTTACTTTATCAATTACCCTACTCTCCTTTCAATATTTCTGGAATTGGATACAACCAGTAGGGCAGGTGACAATGATCGATGTTGGACAAGGGGACAGCATCCTTATTCAGTTGCCTCATCGGCAGGGTACTTATTTAATCGATACTGGAGGAACCATTCAATTTAATGAAGAAGCATGGCGGAAGCGAACAAAGCCATTTGAGGTAGGCAGGGATGTTGTTGTACCGTATTTAAAAGGACAAGGAATTACTACAATTGATAAATTAATTTTGTCACATGGGGATATGGATCATATGGGTGGAGCATTTGCAGTTTTGGAGGAAATCAAGGTAAAGGAAATCCTGCTTCCTGATGTATCAGAGCCATCAGAATCAGAAATTAATGTAATGAGACTCGCTGCCGAGAAAAATATTCCGGTGGTGAAAGTATATGAAGGAATGCATTGGAATAAGAAAGGTACTCAATACTATGTTCTTTCACCTGAACAGAAGTTTACTGGTGAACGAAACAGAGGTTCAATAGCCATTTTAGCAAAAATAGGTGGTCTAAGTTGGTTTTTTGGAGGTGACTTGGATCAAGAAGGAGAAGAACGTATCATCACAAAGTATCCAAAGTTAACAATAGATGTTCTTAAAGTGGGGCATCATGGCAGTAAAACATCCAGCAGTGGTACTTTTATTGATAGAGTAAAACCGAAAGTGGCCTTCATCTCAGTCGGAGAGAGAAACCGTTTTGGACATCCTAACCAAGAGGTGCTGGATCGATTAAACAAAAGGAATACTAAGATTTTTCGCACAGATCAACAAGGGGCTATAGCCTATCGGTTTTATCAAGAAAAAGGAACCTTTTTACCCTTCCTTCCATAGTATAAAGCATCAGCAAGTAAAAAAGAGACTGCACTCTTAGCAGCCTCTTCCTTTTCTCATATGTAACCACTCATTAACCGATGAGTTTAATGACTGTAGCAATAATAAACATTGTGGCAAAAAAACCGAATGAAACACCAAATCCTACCCCAGAATCAATCGCATCATTACGCTTGTTTTGCGGATTTTTTTCGAATTCGTTCACAGTCCACCCCTCCTATTTCACCATTTAGTATAAGCGATAAATCAGAAAAAATCCAGATGCTTTTCCTGTTCTGACAAGTGTTGTCAAAATAGTTTGACGAACAAACGGCTACAATAAGCTTACAAAGTTGACTCCGCCTGAATATTAGATCCTGGGGCTAATATGATGGGCGTTCATTATAGATCGGGAATTGGTAATCCACGAAGATGCCAATTCCCTTTTACATGTTGCTGGGGGATTGTCCTTCTGGATTTTCCACTTGTCAAATAGTCCAAGCTTCATTACGATAGTATATAGTGAAATTTAGGGGAGCGCTGGATTATGGTATTAGAAAGTTGGCGGAAAATCAAGCAGGGGGAGATAGCTCCCATTTATTTATTATATGGGACTGAATCCTTTTTAATAAATGAAACAAAACAATTATTGTTAGGGAAGATTTTAACGGAAGAGGAAAGAGACTTTAATTTTTCAGTCTATGACTTGGAGGAAACTCCCGTTGAGATTGCTGTTGAGGATGCCGAAACATTTCCTTTCCTAGGGAAAAAAAAGGTTATTTTTTTACAAAATCCTGTATTTTTAACGGCGGAAAAAACAAGAGAAAAGGTTGACCATAATCTCTCGAGACTGGAAGCATATATAAAGGAACCAGCTCCATACACTGTTTTAGTGATTTCTGCTCCTTATGAAAAGCTCGATGAACGTAAGAAAATAACAAAAGAGCTGAAAAGAAATGCAGAGATCATTGAAGCGAAAAAAATGAATGAACATGAATTAAAGAACTGGATTGGCAGTAGGGCTAAAATTTACGGAATTGAGATAGATCATGAGGCAATTGAACAATTGCTGGCACTTGCTGGAACAAATATGTTTATGTTATCAAGCGAAATCGAAAAGCTTTCTCTTTACGCAGCAGACACAAAAGTTATAAATGTGAATTTAGTGGAAAAATTGGTGGCAAGATCTTTGGAGCAAAATATCTTCACATTGGTTGAAAAAGTCGTGCAGAGAAAGCTTGACGAGGCACTAAGAATTTATTTCGATTTACTAAAACAAAACGAAGAGCCGATCAAAATTCTTGCTCTACTATCAAGCCAGTTCAGGTTAATTTATCAAGTAAAGGAGCTCTCTAGAAGAGGATATGGTCAGCAGCAAATAGCAGGCTATTTGAAAACCCATCCGTTTCGGGTAAAGCTTGCTCTCGGACAGGCTTCAGGATTTACAGATGAAGAATTAACCAAGCTAATAGATGGGCTTGCTGAAGCCGATTATCAAATGAAAACAGGTGGAATGAACAAATCATTGTTAATTGAAATGCTGTTATTTAAACTAAAATCATAACAGAATAAAATAAAAAACGATTCCTGATGGGAATCGTTTTTTTATTAATGTTCAACCATCCATGCTGAAACATTTTTTAATTAAAGAGCGTTAATCTTCTTCATTAGACGGGACTTTTTGCGCGCAGCAGCGTTCTTGTGGATAAGACCTTTTGCAGCAGCTTTGTCCAAATTACTTGCAGCAGTTACTAAAGCTTCTTTAGCAGCAGCAGTGTCGTTTACTGTAACAGCAGCTTCTACTTTCTTTACAGAAGTACGCATTGCTGATTTAGCCATTGTATTTTGTGCATTACGAGCTTCGCTAGTTTTAACACGCTTAATAGCAGATTTAATGTTAGGCATTACTTTCACCTCCTACAAAGAATCGAGACTATATGAACTCGACTTAACATTCCAATTACATTTTAATTGCAACAAGAGATATTTTATCAAACGACAAGCTATATTGCAATACAGAATTAAGGATATTCATCTGCATGTTTTACTGGAAAGGGGGAAAAATAGGAAATAGTTTCTATTTAAGAGAGAGAATTTTGATAGGAGTGAATATATTGGGCGGATCCATTGATTTAAGCAAATACTCGGTTAGAACAGATTTAGCGATAGAAGCAAGAGAAATGGTGCTCGCACAGCAATCAGTAGAACAAGAAGAAAATCTTTCGCAAATAGAAGGTGTCATCATCAAAGAAAAAAATGTAGATGACATAAATATATCATTGGTGGAAGTTACGAAGCAAGGTGAAGAGACGCTTGGCAAAAAGGCAGGACGTTACTTAACGCTTGAAGTCCAGGGGATCCGAGAACAGAACACGGAGGTTCAACAAAAGGTTCAAGAAATATTCGCCAAGGAATTTGCTCGCTTTATTGAAGGCTCAGGAATTAAAAAGACAGATTCATGTCTTGTCGTGGGGTTAGGAAATTGGAATGTGACTCCAGATGCACTTGGCCCAATGGTATGTGAAAATCTTTTGGTCACTCGTCACCTTTTTCAACTCCAGCCGGAAAATGTAGAGGAAGGATACCGGCCTGTCAGTGCCCTAGCACCTGGTGTCATGGGACTAACAGGAATTGAAACAAGTGATATCATTTTCGGAGTCGTGGAAAAAACAAAGCCGGACTTCGTCGTCGCGATCGATGCACTGGCATCACGTTCTATTGAACGGGTAAATTCTACCATTCAGATCTCTGATACCGGGATCCATCCAGGTTCAGGAGTAGGAAATAAACGCAAGGAATTAAGTAAGGAAACGCTAGGGGTTCCAGTTTTTGCTATCGGTGTTCCGACCGTCGTAGATGCTGTATCCATTACTAGTGACACAATTGATTTTATTCTAAAGCATTTCGGAAAAGAAATGCGTGAAGGAAATCGTCCGTCAAGAGCTCTAGCACCGGCTGGTATGACTTTCGGAGAACGCCGTAAGCTTACCGATGAGGACTTACCAGAAGAAAAACACCGCAAAACCTTTCTTGGAATCGTTGGCACACTCCCTGATGATGAAAAAAGAAAATTGATTCAGGAGGTATTGTCACCGCTGGGGCATAATCTGATGGTAACCCCCAAAGAAGTCGATGTATTTATCGAAGATATGGCCAATCTAATCGCCAACGGCTTAAATGCATCCTTTCACAGTTCCGTCGATCAAGACAACACAGGTTTTTATACAAGGTAAAAAATGGGGGGGATCAGGGTTTCGACATGATTCCCTCTTAAAAAATCAAAATATGTGGTTCTACCTATTCTAGTAATTTCATATGAATTACTAGAAACAAAATTGAGAGGTGGAACCATGAGAGACAAATCAACTGGTACCTTTATATTACTTAAAGGAACCAGCGTACTTAAAGTTGCAGCATCCCTACTATTGTTTATGGCATTTATTTTCTCTATCAGCGGCATCTTAACCTCGCTGAAACCTCAATACAGACTATCATCGTCCTCAGTCAATCAGGCAGCCACCAATATAAACGGGGAACTTCTCTATCAATTAATGGGCTGGGAAAACCATCAATTTTTAACAGTGAAGCATAATTTTGAAGTACCTACCCTTACTAACTTAGTATTTAAACTGTCTAGTAATATAAATTTGGATGATCCGCGCAGTCTTCTCGGCAGAGAACTACCAGGCTTTTTTCAATTTGATGGAAAAATTCTTGTAGCGGGGGAAGGAACGAATTATACAAATATGCCGATTGAGTCATCTCCACCGGTTGAAATCATGAAAGCAGAACAGGAAGCGGCTTTACAAAATGTAGATTCGATTGAAGAACCATCAAATGGAAATTCTTCCTCACCACCGGGACAAACAACAGGAAATCGAAAAGTGGTTTATCTTTATTTTACGCACAACCGCGAATCCTATTTACCATATCTGAAAGGCGTTACTGATTCAGATAATGCCTACCATTCACAAATCAATGTGACAAAGGTCGGTGAACACTTAAAATCAAGTCTTGAAATTAGAGGAATTGGAACGTTTGTAGACAAAACAGATATAAATGCTAATTTAAATAAAAAGGGATGGAAATTCTGGCGATCTTATGACGAATCTAGAACCGTTGTACAAGCGGCAATGGCTTCAAACCGCGATTTGCACTATTTTATCGATATACATCGGGATTCTCAGCGTAAGGACAAAACAACCGTTTCAATTAATGGCAAATCATATGCAAAACTAGCGTTTATAATTGGCGGAAAAAATCCAAACTATGAAAAGAATGCTAAATTTGCTACCGAACTCCATAACCTGTTAGAGAAAAAATATAAAGGCCTTAGCAGAGGGATTATTATTAAAAATGAACCTGGATCAAATAGCATATACAACCAAAACCTTTCTGACAATGCCATCCTGATCGAATTTGGCGGTGTAGATAACAACTTTGATGAATTAAATCGCTCCGCAGATGCACTTGCCGATGTGTTTAGTGAATATTTCTGGCAGGCGGAGAAGGTCAATCAGCACAGCAATCAGCCAACGGATAAACAATAGAAGTGAAGGGGGCGTTTCCAAATGAAAATGTTTATGGTTAAAAGCATTCTGGTCGTAGCGCTCATGTTTATCTCTGTATTAACTGGTATGGAACTCGCCAACAATGGAATTCATAAAATGAAAGGGTACAATGATCCGAATCTAGGAAATGCAGTTTCCATAAATGAAAAAGATAAAGATTTTAGTGCCACCTTTTTAGGTAATAATATCTCTAGTCATGACTTATCCGCCAAAAAGAAACGGCTGGAGGAACTCAATGCTTTCAATTTCTTTTCATCCATGGGAAAAAAAATGTCGGAAGGTTTGACAAATGCATCGGGAAAACTAATTGAAAAAATAGCTGAATAAATGGAACCAGCGTGCCTCAAGGGGGGCGCGCTTCCACTTTTCTAATTGAATCTTATTTTTCCTACTGATATAATCAAAAATAGTGTACAGGCGCGAGAGAAGTAGGAGTGAACGACATGAATAAAGAAAAAAGACTCGAAAGACAATCTAAAATAAGAAATTTCTCGATTATTGCGCATATTGACCACGGGAAATCCACGCTGGCAGATCGCATATTAGAAAAAACAAACGCCCTTTCCTCTCGGGAAATGAAGGACCAGCTATTAGATTCAATGGATCTTGAACGTGAACGCGGTATTACCATTAAGCTGAATGCAGTTCAATTAAAATATAAAGCCAAAGATGGAGAAGAATATATCTTCCATTTAATTGATACTCCAGGACACGTCGATTTCACGTATGAAGTTTCCCGGAGCCTTGCTGCTTGTGAAGGAGCTATACTGGTAGTAGACGCTGCGCAAGGAATTGAGGCACAGACATTGGCGAATGTCTATTTGGCTTTGGATAATGACCTGGAGATTTTACCTGTCATCAATAAAATTGACTTACCAAGTGCAGATCCAGAACGCGTGCGCAATGAAATCGAGGATGTCATTGGCTTAGATGCCACAGAAGCAGTTCTTGCTTCTGCAAAAGCAGGTATCGGGATTGAAGAAATCTTGGAACAAATCGTTGAAAAAGTACCAGCACCGCCCGGAGATCCTGAGGCTCCATTAAAGGCCTTAATCTTTGATTCACTCTATGATGCCTATCGGGGTGTGGTCGCCTATATTCGTGTAGTAGAAGGCACGGTAAAAGTCGGTGACAAAATCAAAATGATGGCTACTGGAGCAGAATTTGAAGTCAATGAGGTTGGTGTTTTCACACCAAAAGCGGTGCTTCGCGACGAGTTATCTGTAGGTGATGTAGGATTTTTAACAGCTTCCATTAAAAATGTCGGAGATACCCGTGTAGGGGATACCATCACCAATGCAAAAAATGGTGCAACCGAGCCGCTTCCTGGTTATCGAAAGTTAAATCCAATGGTTTACTGCGGCTTGTATCCGATTGATACGGCGAAGTTTAATGATCTGAGAGAAGCACTCGAAAAGCTTCAGTTAAATGATTCCGCTCTGCAATTTGAGCCGGAAACGTCTCAAGCTTTAGGTTTTGGCTTCCGTTGCGGTTTCTTAGGACTTCTCCATATGGAAATTATCCAGGAAAGAATTGAACGGGAATTTAAAATTGATTTGATTACCACTGCACCAAGCGTTATTTATCATGTACACATGACAGACGGTGCACAAATCAAGGTTGATAACCCATCCAATATGCCGGATCCACAGAAAATTGATCGGGTTGAAGAGCCATATGTAAAAGCCACCATGATGTCACCGAATGATTATGTTGGAGCTATCATGGAGCTTTGTCAGCTAAAACGGGGCATTTTTATTGATATGCAATATCTGGATGAAAATCGAGTCAGCATTATCTATGAAATACCACTGGCAGAAATTGTTTACGATTTCTTTGATCAATTGAAGTCAAGCACCAGAGGCTATGCATCATTTGATTACGAACTAATTGGTTATAAACCATCCAAACTGGTTAAAATGGATATATTATTAAATGGTGAAACAGTCGACGCCCTCAGTTTTATTGTCCATAAAGATTTTGCTTATGAACGTGGTAAGGTCATTGTTGAAAAACTGAAGGAACTAATTCCAAGGCAGCAATTCGAAGTACCTGTACAGGCTGCTATTGGAACAAAGATTGTGGCTCGTTCATCGATTAAAGCCATGCGGAAAAACGTATTGGCAAAATGTTACGGCGGAGATATTTCTCGTAAACGTAAGCTTCTTGAAAAACAAAAAGAAGGGAAAAAGCGGATGAAACAGGTCGGTTCTGTTGAGGTTCCGCAAGAAGCGTTTATGGCCGTCTTAAAAATGGATGATAGCAATTCAAAAAAATAATATCTGACAAGGAGGTAAGGACAAACCTTTTAAGGTGGTGCCTGCCTCCTTTTGTTAATAAGACAGTAGGTGTGGAACATGATTAAATCAGCATATCTTCATATCCCCTTTTGTGAACAGATCTGCCATTATTGTGATTTTAACAAAGTCTTTTTAAAAGGGCAGCCGGTAGAGGAGTATCTTAAGACTTTGGAAAGGGAGATGCAGTTAACCTTACGTAAGTACCCGACAAATCACCTAGACACCATCTTTGTAGGTGGAGGGACACCGACGTCCTTAAATGAACAGCAGTTAGAACAGTTATGTGATAGTATCCTCCGGAACTTGCCTAGATCAGAATCGTTAGAATTTACCTTTGAAGTCAATCCAGGTGATTTGTCTGCCCAGAAGTTACAAATATTAAAGGAAGCGGGCGTAAATCGCATTAGTCTTGGTGTGCAAACGTTTAATGATGAATTGCTGCAAAAAATCGGCCGAATTCATCGTGCCAAAGATGTTTATCAAACGATTGAAAAAGCAAAACAAGTCGGTTTTGAGAATATTAGTATAGATCTCATTTTCAGTCTTCCGACACAAACTTCCCAGGATTTTAAAGATTCTTTAACAGCTGCGTTTTCACTAGATCTACCGCATTATTCTGCTTATTCTCTAATCATTGAACCGAAGACCGTTTTTTATAATTTAATGAAAAAAGGGAAGTTGCTAACCCCAGGAGAAGATACTGAAGCACAAATGTATGAAATGTTGATGGAGGAAATGGAAAAGCACGGATACCACCAATATGAAATCAGTAATTTTTCAAAGAAAGGCTATGAAAGTAAACATAATCTAACCTATTGGAATAACGAAAATTATTTTGGGTTCGGTGCGGGGGCTCATAGTTATCTTGGAGAGGTAAGGCGGTCAAATATTGGTCCGATAAAAAAATATATGGATACCCTATTAAATAGTCAATTACCTGTATTTGAGACTCATAAGGTTTCGACTGGCGAACAAATGGAGGAAGAGATGTTTTTGGGCTTACGGAAGGCGAAGGGGGTTTCCATTCAACGTTTTATGGAGAAATTTGACCGGGATCCTCGAGTACTTTTTAAAAAAGAATTGGCAGACTTAGTCGAAAAACAGTGGATAAAAATGACCGAAGATGAGATTTATTTAACCAAAAAGGGCCGTTTATTAGGGAATGAGGTCTTCCAATCATTTCTAGGTGTAGTCTTGAATTGAACGCCTGTTATTGCGTTCTTTTTGATTGACACCATTGCCCCTTTTTGATAATTTATTAATATAATTAGCACTCGTCATTAATGAGTGCTAACAGAGGTGATGTATGTTGTTAACAGATCGTCAATTGTTAATCCTTCAGGTTATTGTTGATGACTTTATTCGATCTGCACAACCTGTCGGCTCTAGGAGTTTGTCGAAAAAAGATGAAATTTCGTTTAGTTCTGCGACAATTCGAAATGAAATGGCTGACCTTGAAGAAATGGGTTTTATCGAAAAACCTCACACTTCTTCAGGTAGGGTTCCATCTGAAAAAGGGTATCGATACTATGTCGACCATTTGCTTACGCCTCAGGCTTTAACAAAGCAAGATGTAAACGTAATTCAATCCATTTTTGCAGAGCGAATTTTTGAATTCGAAAATATCATTCAAAAATCTGCAAGGATTCTATCAGAGTTAACGAACTATACATCCATTGTTCTCGGTCCGGCAACAAGTGTCAATAAGCTGAAAAAAATTCAAATCATCCCTTTAAACCAAGAAACGGCAGTTGCCATCTTTGTAACCGATACTGGTCATGTAGAAAATAAAACCTTTTCCCTGCCTTCCTCTGTTCATGCAGGTGATTTTGAAAAGACAGTAAATATTTTAAATGAGCGATTGACCGGAGTGCCGTTAGAGGACTTAAATGATAAGATTTACAAAGAAGTGGCAATGATGTTAAGGCAGCATATTCATAATTATGATTTGATGATGCTTACCCTTGGGCAGCTTTTAAAAATGCCGGTATCTGAAAAGCTTTTCTTTGGTGGTAAAACAAATATGTTAAGTCTCCCGGAATTTCACGATATAACCAAGGTTCGCAACTTATTGAACATCATGGACCAGGAAGAATGGATTGCGAATTTGAGAAAACACTCAAAAGGAATTCATGTGAAAATCGGCAGTGAAAATCAAAATAGCGCAATGGAAGAATGCAGCCTGATCACAGCCACGTACTCGGCTGGAGAGGAAAAGCTTGGAACTATTGCTATCCTTGGTCCTACAAGAATGGAATATTCACGGGTGATCGGTTTACTTCGTATTCTCAGTCATGATCTAACAACAGTTTTAACCAAATTGTATCAAAATAAATAGCACTGGTAATATTGAGTAAGGGTGAAATCATCAATATTTCACCCCTATTACCATGGATGTGTTATTGATTTAAAATATACGAATAACCCTTTAAGGGAGGTGAGCAAGTTGACAAAAGAAACGAATAATATGGTAAATGAACAAATGGAAGAGAAGCAAAACCTTCAAGAAGAGAATACAACTGCCGAAGGTGCCGTGGAAACGGAAGAGAACCAGCCAGAAGTGGAAGTCAATCCTTTGGAAGAAAAGCTTCAAGAAATTAAATTATTAAAAGAACAGCTGGAAGCGGCTGATAATAGATACTTACGCCTACAGGCTGATTTTGATAACTTTCGCCGTCGTACTCGCTTGGAGCAAGAAGCAAGTGAAAAATATCGCGCGCAGAAACTCGCAACCGATTTACTTCCGGCACTAGATAACTTTGAAAGAGCCATGCAAATGGAAGCAGAAAATGAACAAACGAAGTCATTACTTCAAGGCATGGAAATGGTTTATCGCAGTTTAGTAGATGCTCTAAAAAAAGAAGGCGTCGAACCAATTGAAGCCGTTGGTAAAGAATTTGATCCACATCAGCATCATGCCGTGATGCAGGGAGAAGATTCCAACTTTGGCTCCAATGTTGTGATAGATGAATTCCAAAAAGGCTACCTATTAAAAGATCGAGTGATCCGACCTTCAATGGTGAAAGTGAATTTGTAGGTCTACATAAATTAAAGGAGGAACATGGTAATGAGTAAAATTATCGGTATTGACCTCGGTACAACAAACTCCTGTGTGGCTGTACTTGAGGGTGGAGAACCTAAAGTAATTCCAAATCCGGAAGGAAACCGCACAACTCCATCTGTTGTTGCATTCAAAAATGGGGAACGCCAAGTTGGGGAAGTTGCTAAACGCCAGGCGATTACAAATCCAAATACAATTATGTCCATTAAACGTCATATGGGGACAACATATAAAGAAGAAATTGAGGGTAAACAATATACTCCGCAAGAAATTTCAGCTATCATTCTTCAATATTTGAAGTCATATGCAGAAGATTATCTCGGAGAGCCTGTAACCAAAGCGGTTATTACAGTACCAGCATATTTTAATGATGCTGAGCGTCAAGCGACTAAAGATGCAGGGAAGATTGCCGGTCTTGAAGTGGAGCGTATTATCAACGAGCCAACAGCAGCAGCCCTTGCTTATGGTCTAGATAAGACAGATCAAGATCAAACGATTTTAGTTTATGACCTTGGCGGCGGTACGTTCGATGTGTCCATCCTTGAATTAGGCGATGGTGTATTCGAAGTAAAAGCTACTGCAGGTGACAACCGACTTGGCGGTGACGATTTTGACCAAGTAATCATTGATTACCTCGTTGATCAATTTAAGAAAGAAAACGGTATTGACCTGTCACAAGATAAAATGGCATTACAGCGTCTCAAAGATGCAGCTGAAAAGGCGAAAAAAGATTTATCAGGTGTAACAACAACTCAAATTTCCTTGCCGTTTATCACTGCAGGAGCTGCAGGTCCGTTGCACCTTGAAGTTTCTATGACAAGAGCAAAATTCGATGAATTAACGGCACATCTTGTAGAGCGTACAATGGGACCAACTCGTCAAGCATTAAGTGATGCTGGCTTAACAGCTGCTGATATCGATAAAATCATTCTTGTTGGTGGTTCAACGCGTATCCCAGCTGTACAAGAAGCGATAAAAAAAGCAACAGGTAAAGAGCCACATCGCGGCGTTAACCCTGATGAAGTCGTGGCAATGGGAGCAGCCATCCAGGGCGGTGTTATCACTGGAGATGTAAAGGATGTTGTTTTACTTGACGTTACTCCATTATCACTTGGAATTGAAACAATGGGTGGCGTATTTACAAAGTTAATTGATCGGAATACAACAATCCCAACATCAAAATCGCAAGTATTTTCTACAGCAGCCGATAATCAAACTGCAGTTGACATTCACGTTCTTCAAGGAGAGCGTCCAATGGCAGCCAATAACAAAACATTAGGTCGTTTCCAATTAGCGGATATTCCTCCGGCTCCACGTGGTATTCCGCAAATTGAGGTTACATTTGATATCGATAAAAACGGAATCGTAAATGTTCGTGCAAAAGACCTTGGGACAAATAAAGAACAACAAATTACAATTAAATCTTCAACGGGTCTATCAGATGAAGAAATTCAAAAAATGGTTCGCGAAGCAGAAATGAATGCGGATGCTGATAAGCAGAAGAAAGACGAAGCAGAATTGCGTAATGAAGCAGACCAGCTTGTTTTCACTACTGAAAAAACATTAAAAGATCTAGAAGGCAAAGTAGACGCTGCTGAAGTGGCAAAGGCAAATGATGCCAAAGATGCTTTAAAACAAGCAATTGAGAAAAACGATTTAGCTGAAATGCGTGAGAAAAAGGATGCTCTCCAGCAGATTGTTCAAGATTTATCCGTAAAGCTTTATGAACAAGCTGCTCAACAGGCACAAGCACAAGAGGGAGCTCAACAAGACGGAGCAACCTCAGCAGGCAAAAATGACAATGTCGTTGATGCTGATTTTGAAGAGGTTAAAGACGAGAAATAAAAAGCGACACCCTAATTGTCATGAAAAAGTCAAAGTCAGTCACGGGGCTTTGGCTTTTTTATTGCAATTGCCTTAATTAAGGTGTTACAATAACCTTTATGTGAATGAATTCGGGAGTGGTAATCATGAGTAAACGAGATTACTATGAGGTGCTGGGGGTAAGCAAGGGCGCCTCAAAAGATGAAATAAAGAAAGCTTATCGAAAGTTATCGAAACAATATCATCCTGATATAAATAAAGAGGCGGATGCAGCTGAGAAGTTTAAAGAAATTGCTGAAGCCTATGAAGTTTTAAGTGATGATCAAAAAAGGGCGCAATACGATCAATTTGGGCATACCGATCCGAACCAGGGCTTTGGTGGCTTCGGTGGCGGTGATTTTGGTGGCGGCTTCGGCGGCTTTGAAGACATTTTCAATACGTTTTTTGGTGGTGGGGGTTCACGGAGAAGAGACCCTAATGCCCCGAGACAAGGGGCAGATCTTCAATATACAATGACTATTTCATTTGAAGAGGCTGCTTTTGGAAAAGAAACGGATATTGAAATTCCGCGTGAAGAAACGTGCGAAACGTGTCATGGATCAGGTGCAAAACCAGGAACAAATCCAGAAACATGTAAGCATTGTAATGGATCAGGTCAAGTAAGTGTAGAACAGAATACTCCATTTGGCCGTATTGTGAATCGAAGAACCTGCCAACACTGTAACGGAACAGGGAAAGAAATTAAGCAAAAATGTTCAACCTGTGGCGGTATGGGTAAAGTAAAAAAACGCAGAAAAATACATGTCAAAATTCCTGCAGGTATTGATGATGGTCAACAGCTCCGACTAGCTGGTCAGGGTGAAGCAGGTGTTAATGGCGGTCCTGCTGGAGATCTTTATGTAGTCTTCCATGTTCGTCAGCATGAATTCTTCGAACGAGATGGTGATGACATTTACTGTGAAATGCCGATTACCTTTGTTCAAGCAACACTGGGGGATGAAATTGAAGTTCCAACGATTCATGGTAAGGTTAAACTTAAAGTCCCTGCCGGAACTCAAACAGGTACTAAATTCCGCCTCCGTGGCAAGGGTGTACCAAACGTCCGTGGTTATGGAGTAGGGGATCAACATATTTTGGTGCGTATTATTACTCCTACAAAACTGAATGATAAACAGAAACAGTTGCTCCGTGAATTTGCTGAAGCTAGTGGTTCAGCTCCGCTCGGAGATCATGAAGAAAGCTTTTTCTCTAAAGTAAAACGAGCATTTAAAGGCGAATAAGGATTGGAGTTGGCAGATATGAAATGGTCTGAAATAAGTATCCACACAACCAATGAAGCGATCGAACCGATTTCTAATATTTTGCACGAGGCTGGTGCGAGCGGCGTAGTCATTGAAGACCCATTTGAGTTAACAAAGGAAAGACAAGATCAATTCGGAGAAATCTACCAACTCAATCCAGATGATTATCCGGAAGAGGGTGTCATCGTAAAAGCCTATTTGCCGGTGAATAGTTTTTTAGGCGAAACGGTTGAGGCGATTAAAGAATCTATCAATAACCTGATTATTTTTGATATTGATTTGGGTTTGAATAAAGTTACCATTAGTGAAGTGAATGAAGAAGAATGGGCAACCGCCTGGAAAAAGTACTATAACCCGGTTAAGATATCTGAGCGATTCACGATTGTCCCGACTTGGGAAATTTATCATCCAGTCAGTACGGATGAATTAATTATTGAATTGGATCCCGGCATGGCCTTTGGAACTGGAACACATCCGACAACGGTAATGTGTATTCAGGCATTGGAACGGTCGGTAAAACCAGGTGACCGCGTGATTGATGTCGGAACTGGTTCCGGGGTTTTGAGTATCGCTGCAGCAATGCTTGAAGCTGAAGATGTGAGGGCTTATGATCTTGATGAAGTAGCTGTTACGCAGGCAAAGCTAAACATAAAGCTAAATAAAGTCAACAATCTTGTCACTGTATCGCAAAACAACCTGCTTGATGGAGTGGAAGAAAACTCTTCAGATGTGATTGTTGCGAATATTTTAGCTGAGGTCATTTTGAGATTTACTGATTCAGCTGCAAGTGTCTTAAAGCCTGGTGGTTTATTTATTACCTCAGGAATCATTCAGCCAAAGAAAGATCAGGTAAAAGAAGCTTTAATCGATGCCGGTTTTGAAATCATTGAAACGATCTTAATGGAAGATTGGGTTGCAATGATTGCAAAGAAGAAATAAATTGCTGAAAAGGGGTGTTTAATCCCCTTTTTTTACGTTAATTAACTTTTAAATTGTTAGCTGATTTAGTAAAATAAAGAGTAAAATGTTTTTAGAGAGGGTGCGTCGTGTGCAACGCTACTTTGTTAATCAACGAACAAATGAGGATCAATTTTTGATAAGCGGGGATGACAGGCATCATATTTTCAAGGTAATGCGCATGCAAATGGGTGATCAGATTATTTGTGTTGATCCGGACGGCAAGCAGGCTGTATGCAGGCTTGCAGAAATTACCGATAAAAGAGTCGTTGCAGACGTTGTACAATGGAAGGAAGAGAATTCTGAGCTCCCAATAAAGATTACTATCGCAAGCGGTCTGCCAAAAGGAGACAAGCTTGAATGGATTATTCAAAAAGGAACGGAGCTTGGGGCACATAAGTTTATTCCATTTTCGGCTGCACGATCAGTTGTGAAATGGGATGAAAAAAAAGCAGCAAAGAAAATAGAAAGATGGCAAAAGATTGCCAAAGAAGCTGCTGAACAGTCTCATCGTAATAGGATTCCAGAAGTTTCTGATCAAATGAGTTTTAAGGAATTGCTTATTCATAGCAAGAATTATGATTATAGATTAGTTGCCTTCGAAGATGAAAGCCGAAATGGTGAGGTTTCAGTCTTCTCAAGCATCCTAAGGAAAATGCAAAAAGCTGAATCCCTTCTGATTGTATTTGGCCCTGAAGGCGGGTTAGCAAGTGAAGAGGTACAGCTTTTAAAAGATCATGATTTCCATCCGTGCGGCTTAGGGCCGCGTATTTTAAGAACGGAAACGGCGCCTTTATATGCTTTAGCGGCGGTTTCCTATCATTTTGAATTACTGAGGTGAAAACACAAATGCCAACAGTTGCATTTCATACACTTGGATGCAAAGTTAACCATTATGAAACAGAAGCCATTTGGCAATTGTTTAAACAAGAAGGTTATGACCGGGTTGATTTTGAATCAATTTCAGATGTATATGTCGTAAATACCTGTACCGTTACAAATACAGGTGATAAAAAAAGTCGCCAAGTCATTAGACGGGCTGTAAGAAAAAATCCTGATGCAGTGATCTGTGTAACAGGATGTTATGCCCAGACTTCACCGGCTGAAATTATGGCCATTCCTGGCGTTGATATTGTTGTAGGTACACAGGATCGGGTTAAGATGCTTGATTATATTAACCAATACAAAGCAGAACGTCAGCCAATTAATGGTGTAGGCAATATTATGAAAAACCGTGTTTATGAAGAACTTGATGTACCAGCGTTTACAGATAGAACGCGTGCATCTCTTAAAATCCAAGAGGGATGCAACAATTTCTGTACTTTCTGTATTATTCCTTGGGCTCGTGGCTTAATGAGATCACGTGATCCACAGGAAGTTATTCGTCAGGCACAACAACTTGTAGAAGCCGGTTATAAGGAGATTGTATTAACGGGAATTCATACAGGTGGCTATGGCGAGGATATGAAAGACTATAATCTAGCCATGTTGCTTCGTGATTTGGAAGCAGAGGTAAAAGGATTAGAACGACTGCGGATTTCTTCGATCGAAGCAAGCCAAATTACCGATGAAGTCATCGAAGTAATCAAGCAATCCAATATTGTTGTCCGTCATTTGCATATTCCCATCCAATCTGGTTCAAATACGGTATTAAAGCGGATGCGCCGCAAATACACGATGGAATTTTTTGCAGAGAGATTGGACCGCTTGAAAGAAGTGCTTCCTGGTCTAGCGGTAACGTCTGACGTCATTGTTGGCTTCCCTGGTGAGACAGAAGAGGAATTCATGGAGACTTATAATTTTATAAAAGATCATAAATTCTCTGAGTTGCATGTGTTCCCATATTCTAAGCGGACAGGTACTCCTGCAGCAAGGATGGAAGACCAGATCGATGAAGAAATTAAAAACGATAGAGTCCACCGCTTAATTACTCTTTCAGATCAATTAGCGAAGGAATACGCTTCCCAATTCGAAGGTGAAGTCCTAGATGTCATCCCGGAAGAGGAATATAAAGAAGGAGAGACTTCTGGCCTTTATATGGGGTATACCGACAATTACCTACGAGTCGTTGTCCCAGCTACCGAAGATATGATCGGAAAAATTGTGAAAGTGAAAATTACAAAAGCCGGCTATCCATACAACGAAGGACAATTTGTCCGAGTTGTGGAGGATACGGCACTCCTAAAAGATGAAGTATTTACAAAAGAAGAAGCAGCTATGTAAAAAAAGGACCAGTTTGGTCCTTTTTTTGATTAGGGTAAAGGGGATTCAATATGATGAAAGACAATTGAGTTAAATACCCTGCTCCAAGTGTCCTTCATGCAGGTGATGAAAACCA
>NZ_JBALNY010000130.1:0-8996 GCF_036962145.1 Bacillus sp. JJ1764
CGTCGATATATCCCCTTTCTATGTCGATAAATAAAGATTCCGCCCCAAATAAAAAAGCCCGTCATTATTGAACAGGCTCACTTACTTCACGGTTATCGAATTCCCGGCATTTGGATTCCATTTCGTCCAAAATTGAGATTAAACGATCGATGTCATCTAGATTTGTCTCTTCTGGATCAATCGCGTCTAGGACGTCGATAAACATATTTAAACGTTGTTTTAAAAAGTTGACTTGTGTATTTTTATCAGTTAACGGGTTTCCCACAGTTCTTCACTCCTTTCGCTACCGTTTAATCCTACCGAATTCAAGCTATTTTTTCAATCATTCTCGTGATTTTCCTGTTTGATTCCAAAATGAGGTGAAAAATGCCGAAGCTCCCACCAAATCGGAGGGAGCTCCTTACCGCAATCTTATCGCGGGCGGTCGGACGCGACAAAGCCAAATGAAACATAGTCCTGTACCGGTATCCATGCTCCAATCCCTTGTGAAGTAACATTTTTAATCACAATAGATTTCCGGTTTCCTTTGAGCATTAGATAGACCTCGCCATAGGTCACTTTTCCTTTTTCATTTACACCTGGAGCATAGGCGTATAAATATCCTAGTCGGTTTGTAGGAATGTTGTAGATATGATCGTTCTTTGTGCCGGCACCAATGATGGTCTCAAAGGCCAGCGGTAAGTGGGTTTTTTCCATTGCCTTTAGGAGCATCATTTTTTTTACTTCTTCAGCATCTGGAATTTTGGATGTCAAGCCGCCACGGACAATCTTTTGTGACTCTTGGACATATTTAATCTGATATGGTGCATTGCCTCCGCGATTATCAAAGTAATTGGTATTAATCTTTTGATATTCCCAATTGGGAGATGTTTCTGATGATTCATAGTTTAACGGCCATTGTCCCAAATAAACAATAGCCCGGTAGCCGATTGCAAACGGTGTCCCATTAATACTTGTTTCATTGAGCATCCGGATTAAATCAGGGTTTTCAATTTTAACTTTTGATGAGTTAATTAGTTTTTTCGTTAAATCACTCGGCTGCAGGAACGGCAAGTCCTGAGTTGAGTTCGGATAGGTATTTTCCTTGGTGATATTGCGTACTGAAGGCGGCACCTGATATTTGACAGCCTCTTTTTTTGCCGCATCTTTATCAGCCATAACAGTTGGGATAAAAGTTAACATGAATAGCAATGTGATCAGTAAAGAAACATATTTCTTCACGGGTAGAACTCCTTTCACTAGTAGCATTAGTCATAGTTTTTTCGGAGTTGATAAATATTATCCATTCATGAGATTAAATTCTAAAAAGGGCCTTACNNGATTATAATACAATTAACTTATATAAAAGGAGGGCAGCGATCAATCGGCTAACAAAAATCATTTATCATCTTAAGGAGGTTGGGATCCCCGTCTAATATGAAATTCAACACTCGTGTTCTCAATTTTAACTAAACATGAAGGTTGGTGATTGATGGTACCCAAAAATGAAAGCGATTGATTTTTAAACCCTTAACGTCTAAATTATAGCATAGCTACAAGTACGAACCCGTTACATGAAAAAAAGACTCTAGGCCGAATAGGCTTAGAGTCTTTCGTGTTTATAGCAAGAAAAATCCGATTCCCATGATGGCGTAGGCGGCTAACAAGGTTAACCCTTCGAACCAGTTCGTTTCTCCGTCGTTGGAGATAATCACCATCAGCAGTACGGAAGAAGCCATTGCGGCTAGTTCTTGCCATGAGAATAACAAAGGCATTTTGGTATCAAAAAAGATGGAAACCAGCACAAGCACTGGTGCAACAAACATGGCGACCTGTAGGGTGGAACCGATCGCAATTTCTACTGCCACATCCATTTTGTTTTTAACAGCCATTAGGACAGCAGACGCATGCTCCGCGGCATTACCGACAATTGCCACAATGATAACCCCGATAAACAGCTCCGACCAGCCAAATGAATCAGCCACATATTCAAAAGTATGTACAAGGTGCTCTGAAATATAGGCAACGGCTAAGGTGGCAATCAACAGTACTCCAATAGCACGGCCTTTGCTCCACTCTGGTTCTTCTTCTCCATGCTCTTCAACCGTTTCACTTTGATAAACTCCACGATGGGTTACCAGTTTAAATAATAACGCAGCAACGTATAGTAAGATCAGCGTAATGGATATTCCAATGCTGAGAGAGAATGTTTTGGTCTCACTCATATCCATTGAAAAAACATCCGGAATGACAAATGCTACGATCACAGCAAACATTAATAATCCAGAGTTGTGGCGGGCATCATATACATTAAATTTTTGTCGCTTATATTTTAATCCGCCCAAAAAAAATGAAAGCCCTGCGACCAAGAGCAGATTCCCTAAAACCGAACCTGTTAAAGAAGCTAGAACGACACCAACCAGACCAGCTTTTAATGAAAATACGGAAATAATTAACTCAACTGCATTCCCAAATGTGGCGTTTAACAATCCGCCTATCCGTGGTCCTGCCACAATTGCCAGGCTCTCCGTCGCGCGCCCCATATAACTGGACAAGGCTATAATCGTTAAGCAATAGATCGCAAACATGACAATACTCGGCCAATGCATCAAAGTCCCGATGATGGAAACCGGCACACCTATAAATGTCATGAGCATAAAGATTTTATTCGTCACCACAATCCCTCCAAACATCTATTTCTATATCTTTCCCCTAAAACTGCCGACCCTATTTCCTGATAACACTGAAAAGATTATCACTTTTACGATTGATAAAGCAACATTTTTCTTGCAAAAGTGGAATATTCTAGATACCATCATGTATGACTATTTTAGAATAGAGGAAATCTTATGAATAAAAACAGCCTTCGCTTCTGGATTCTTGTCAGCATTGTTGCCATTTCCGGGTTTTCGCAAGGAATGCTGCTGCCTTTAATTGCCGTCATATTTGAAAAAAGCGGTGTTTCCTCCTCTTTAAACGGAATAAATGCAACCGCTCTCTATATTGGTATTCTCTTTGTCTCACCTTTCATGGAAGTGCCGCTTCGAAAATATGGCTATAAACCAATCATTATTGTTGGCGGTGGGATTGTTGTCTTATCATTGGCGTTATTTCCGCTCTGGAAGACATTTTGGTTTTGGTTTTTCCTGCGGCTATTGATTGGGATTGGCGACCATTCGCTTCATTTTGCCACCCAAACATGGATTACCTCTTCCTCGCCTGCTGATAAACGTGGAAGAAATATTTCTTTGTATGGATTATTTTTCGGGATTGGCTTTGCCTTGGGACCATTGATGACTCCTATGGTCAAGATCAATGAAGCCTTGCCATTTATCGTATCATCCGTGCTATGCTTCATTGGCTGGGTGTTTGTTTTTTCCATAAAAAATGAATTCCCAGAACAAACGGTTACCATTAATTCATTTTTAACTACCATTAAACAGTTTCGAAAAGCATTAAAATTTGGCTGGATTGCGTTTCTGCCGCCACTTGTCTACGGATTTTTAGAGTCATCTCTTAATGGCAGCTTTCCTGTTTATGCGCTTCGAAGAGACATAGATGTTTCAAGTGTATCACTTGTTCTTTCCGCCTTTGCGATTGGCAGTATTATTACGCAGCTTCCACTTGGAGTATTAAGTGACCAATACGGACGCAGAAAAATCCTAATGACAGTACTGTTCCTTGGTTTTTGCAGCTTTATGTTCGCCAGTTTTCTTGAGAAATCAACAATTGGATTATTTGTTGCCTTTTTAGCTTCGGGGATGCTTGTCGGATCGACGTTTTCCTTGGGGATTAGCTATATGAGCGATTTGGTCCCAAGAGAATTGCTGCCTACTGGAAATTTGTTATGCGGTATTTTTTTCAGTCTGGGAAGTCTTACAGGGCCCATCTTTGGCGGATTATTCATAAAGTATTTTCAAAATGTCAGTTACTTCTATATCATCAGCACCCTTTTGCTGATTGTTTCTTTAATTATTTTTACTTTTGGAAAAAAAGCTGGGCCTGCTTTGCAGGAACAAAAATCATAATGGCTTGCTAGAGCATATTCATTTCTAAGACATAGAATATATGGTAAACTTATTACAAATTAACATTACTTTTTCCTAACTGGGAATCTGCTGTCATCGCATGATGACAGCTTTCGTGTTTTTTAGGGGTTGTGAATTTGATTATTTTTCTCAATTACAATTTACAAGGAGGGAGAAACAAATGAGTACCGAAGCAAAGTCACTTACTAAGGGGATCCAAAAAGTAAGTATGGTAGAAAAAATAAAACCGCATTTAGAATTAATTGCAGCCGGATTAAGCGGCTTTCTCATTTTAGCAGGGTGGCTACTCGACCGATACGGACAAGGGGCTGACTCCATCATTGCCTATCTTTTGGCGTTTGTCATTGGAGGATTTGCCAAAGCCAAAGAGGGGATTGAGGAGACTTATGAAAACAAGGAGTTAAATGTAGAAATGCTAATGATTTTTGCAGCGGTTGGTTCTGCGATCATTGGCTATTGGACCGAAGGCGCGATTCTGATTTTTATTTTTGCCGTCAGCGGTGCTTTAGAGACGTACACCATGAATAAAAGCCATAAAGAAATATCCTCTTTAATGGAATTGCAGCCGGAAGAGGCTCTGTTAATCTCCAATGGTTACGAGCGAAAAGTGCCTGTATCCGAATTAGGTGTTGGAGACCATATTTTAATTAAACCAGGTGAAAGGGTGCCTTCAGACGGCGTAATCATTAAGGGACAAACGAATATTGATGAAGCCGCCATTACTGGGGAGTCAATGCCTGTTTCCAAAGGTATTAAAGGCGAGGTTTTCGCTGGAACAGTAAACATGACCGGTTCCATTACTGTTGAGGTGACCAAAGCAAGCAGTGATTCTTTGTTTCAGAAAATCATCCAGCTTGTGCAGTCGGCGCAAAGTGAAAAATCACCATCTCAGCTGTTTATTGAAAAATTTGAAGGAACATACGTAAAAACCATTTTAATTGTTGTAGTTATCATGTTTTTCCTCCCCCACTTCCTACTGGGCTGGAATTGGCATGAATCTTTTTATAGAGCAATGATTCTTCTTGTTGTCGGTTCACCGTGTGCCTTGGTGGCATCAATTATGCCGGCTACCTTATCTGCAATTTCCAACGGAGCCAAACACGGGATTTTAGTAAAAGGCGGGATGCATCTAGAAAACCTTGGCCATTTAGAGGCAATCGCTTTTGATAAGACTGGAACGCTTACTAAAGGAAAACCGGAAGTAACAGAGGTGATTGTCCGAGAAGGGATCGCAAAAGCTGATCTTATTTGGAAAGTAGCCTCCATTGAAAGCCATTCAAATCACCCGCTGGCGCAGGCCATTGTCAAGTTTGCAAAAGATTCGAACAGCAAAGAGTTGATTCATCCTGACAGTCTTGAGGATATTGCGGGTTGGGGCATTAAGGCGACTATAAACGGTGAGCATTGGAAAATTGGTAAAGCTGGATTTGTAGGTAAAGAACAAGCTGATTCCTTTGCCAATGGAATTACCAAGGATCTTGCCACACAAGGTAACACCCTTGTTTTTATTGAAATAAATGAGGTATTAAGTGCGGTTGTCGCTTTAAAGGACGTGGTCCGCGAAGAAACAAAATTAGCTCTAGACCATTTGAAAAAACAAGGCATCCACACCGTTATGCTAACCGGTGACAGTGAAAAAACGGCTAAAGCCATTGCTGCTGAAAGTCATGTGGATGAATTCTTCGCTGAATGTTTGCCTGAAACCAAAGTGGAACATCTTAAAAACCTGCAAAAAACATATAAAACCATTGCCATGGTTGGTGACGGGATTAACGATGCTCCAGCGTTGGCCACTGCTAACGTGGGGATTGCCATGGGGGAAGGAACTGATGTCGCTCTAGAGACTGCCGATGTCGTCCTCATGAAAAATGACTTGCCTAGGATAGCGGAAGCCATCCAGCTTTCCCAGCGTATGAATCGAATTATTAAGCAAAATATCGTTTTTTCCATTACTATCATTGCACTATTAATATCGTCCAACTTTTTTCAGTTCATTGATTTGCCTTTTGGTGTCATTGGACACGAAGGAAGTACCATTTTAGTGATCGTAAACAGTTTACGATTGTTAAAGTCGAAGCATAATCCGACCCAAATCACAAGTTCTTCCAATACAAATTTACATGCATAACAAAACCGGGCTATAGAGCCCGGTTTCTTTAGTGATAGCCGTTAGATCCGTTAGCAGATCCTGATGTCTTATTTCCTTTACTACCTTTACCCTTTTGCTTGGTACCGCCGTCTTTTTTCGTGTGCTTTGTCAAGGTCATGACCTCCCTTAGATGAATGGGTTATCCCCACTCATAGTTTGAACAGAAGAGCCATTTTCATAAAGGTAAGTATTAGCAGTTTGTCCGGTTTTTTTCACTGTAAAAGGCGTTGATTTCTCCGCCTAAAATAATTATGAATGCGGATATGTACAACCAAAGCATCAAAACAATAATAGCACCAATACTACCATACGTAACCGAATAATTGCTGAAATTCCCCACATAAACAGATAAACCGAAAGATGACAAAATCCAGCCCCCTGTTGCAAAAGCTGCCCCAGGAAATGCACTGCGGCAGCGAAGTCTAACATTGGGTGCAATCCAGTATAATCCGGTAAACAACACAAACAAGATAACCACGCTGGTAGCTAGGCTCAAGGTATTCCAAACCTTAATAAATTCCTTGGTATGCCCCAACTGGGTAAATAGGTAGATGCCAATTTCTCTTCCGAAGATCGGCAGAATAATGGCTAGAAGAAACACAAAAATCATGCCAAACGTGAGCAGTACAGCTGTACCACGAGCTATAATGAACGAACGGCTTTCTTTCACGTTATAAGCTTTATTAAAGGCCCTTACAACGGCATTAATCCCATTTGAAGCGGACCACAACGTCCCAATAATACCAAAAGAAAGCAATCCTCCACTTCGATGGCTCATTACTTCATCAACAGTCTTTTCAATTAGTTCCATGGCTTCTGCTGGTGCAAATTCCTTGATAACCACAAGCATATCCTGATGTGGGATTGGCAAATACGGAATTAAAGTAAATAAAACTATTAACAGCGGAAATAATGAGAGAAGAAAATAATAGGCAAGCTGGGCGCTTAAGCCTGGTAAATCATCCTCAACAATTCGATGCCAGAGCAGACGAATTAATGAAGAACGAACATTCCTATTTTTCTCCATTATTATTTCTCCTTTGATTTATTGGGATTGTTTTTCAGCGAACAGCTCTTCCTCATCATCATGGGTAAAGGTGTCCTTTGCTTCCTTAATCGCATCTGTAACTTTGGGTGTTAAATCACGGAGCTCATCCACTTTTTCTGCAACAAAGGAAAAGTCCTCCCCCACTTGCTCTACAGTGGAAATAATCGTAGCGGCGGTTTCCTTCACCTTTTCAACCATTTCACCGGGATGTTTGATGACGTATCCCACTTTTCCAGAAACATTTTTGACATGTCCTTTCATAGTTTCCCGGGTTGGTTTATCGAATAAGCTAATCACTCCACCTGCTAAGGCTCCAATTAGCATGCCCTTCCAGAACTGATTTTTCTTTGTCATTTTAATCTCTCCTTGCACGGTAATAAATATCTAAAGGTATGTATGAATGTAAAAACTACCAACATCTTCTCTTTATTTTGCTTGATATCAATTTATGATGCAAGTCCAATTCTAGAATATTGACATCCAACTAAGAACATGGAAAGATGGAAAATATAATGCGAAAGGGGCCTACACATGGATTTATCACAAAAGTCAGTTGAAAACGTAGAATATATGATTGAACAAATCAAAGAAAAGCTAAAAGTATTAAATCTTGGCGCAATCAAGCCATCTCACTTTGATGAAGAAATGTATGAAGAATTAAAAGAAATATATGAAATGATACAACGGAAAAACTCATTTAGTCCCAGTGAAATGCAAGCTCTTGTGGAAGAACTGGGGAACTTACGGAAAAAGTAAAAACAGACCGCGATGGTCTGTTTTTATTCTTGTTCGGTTAAAATAATCGGTCCGTCCTTCGTAATCGCAATGGTATGTTCATACTGGGCAGATAACGTCCCATCAACCGTCCGTGCCGTCCATCCATTCAAATCCATTTTAGTGTAGAACATGCCGATATTCACCATTGGTTCAATCGTGAAAACCATGCCTTCTTTAATCCTGGCACCTTTTCCCGGCAGTCCGTAATGTGGAACATCCGGCTTTTCATGAATGACTGAACCAATCCCATGACCAATGAAGTCTCGCACAACTGATAATCCTTCGCTCTCTACATAGGTTTGGATTGCATGACCAATATCACCAATTCGATTACCTGGTACAGCTTGTGAAATTCCACGATAAAGGGCCTCTTTTGTCACACGCAGCAGGTGATCAGTTTCCTCAGACACCTTTCCAACTGCATAAGACCATGCAGAATCTGCCAAGGCACCATTGTAATTCACCACCATATCAACCGTCACAATATCCCCTTCATTTAAAGGTTCCTTTCTCGGAAAGCCGTGACAGATTTCATCATTTATACTGGCACAGGTGGCATATTCATAGCCCTTATATCCTTTTTGCTCCGGGGTCGCACCGTGCTGACTCAAAAATTGTTCAACAAATTGATCAATCTCCCAAGTACTAATCCCTGGTTTAATCATTTTGGCAATTTCTTTATGACAAGCAGCCAGTATTTCTCCTGATTTTTTCATTGCTTCGATTTCTCTCGCAGATTTTAAAACAATCATTCTCTTCCCTGCCTTTTAGTTTATTTTTATGTAAAGAACAGATGAATGTGTGTATCACAAAAATTATACTTTCTGATACAATGGGTAACACTTTTAATATTAACGCTTGTGGTTGTTTTTTTCAAAAAACTTTCTAATTAAAAAAATCAATACTAATATTCACATTTTTGTAACATTCAAACGTTCTTAATATGGTACTTTTTTATTCGATTTGATAAAATAAAATTACTACTATTATTTAC
>NZ_JBALNY010000131.1:0-10141 GCF_036962145.1 Bacillus sp. JJ1764
GAGTAATAACTATATGACGTGATATAATATTAACAAAATTCAATAAATTAACATTTATCACTTTAAAAAAGTAGATCATTCATAACTAAAGATAATTTAATGGGGAGCGAGGGATGAAATGGAGATTAAGCATGCAACAATGGATCAATTTGATATTGCATTTGATTATATTGAAAAATTATGGACGTCAAATGATTACGATAAAGAAACAATTAAGAAAGTCTATCAAGAAGTGGTGGAAAATGAAAATGATTTCGCATTTTTCCTTTATGACGAAGGAAAAGTAAGAGGTTTTTGTCATGGAACTTATTTCAATACGTTCTGGCACTCAGGAAAATCTTGTTATGTATCTAGTATTATTTCTAACGAAGAGGATCGTGGTAAAGGATACGGGCGTAGGTTGATGGATTATGCTAAAAAATCAGCTGAAGATTTAGGGTGTACTGCAATGTTCCTTGATACTGGTCTTGCTAGAGAAAAAGCACATCGTTTTTATGACATCTATGGTTTTGAAAAATGTGCATTTTGTTACCAGCTAAAACTCGATTGATTAATGGTCTTTACTGTATTAAACACACAAATACACATGAAGAAAGTTAAGTTGTATCTTTATTGGGTACAACTTTTTTGTTGAATTGTAAAGGGTCTCCTGCCGACAAAACTGGTGTGTCTCTATATTTCAATTATTTTGCAATAATGGTCTTAATTTTAGTAATATATAGCCGATAATAATAATAAGGGAGGTGTATTTCTTGGATATTGCAGCTTTATCAATTAGCATGCACCAAGCTTCACTTGGTCAAAATGTTAGTCTAGCTTTAACGAAAATGTCTATCGATAATGCCGAGCAAAATGCAGCACAAATGGTTGAAATGCTTCAAGCGCCACATCCAACTTTAGGTCATTCCATCGACATAAAGGTATAAGCTACTGAAAAAAATGTATTCTAATTTGGATACATTTTTTCTACTTTTTCCACTCTTAATATAATTGAACATTAAGTTTTTACTTTAAGTTTACCATTTCACAAATTCATTTAAAATTTAATATATAGATCTAATTCTTTAAAGAAGTTGCTCTAAAATCTGGCCCAAAAATGAAAATAAGCGCTGACCCTTATTTATGGATAGCGCTGTTTAAATGGAGATCACTCAACAATATTTCGATAAATATAACATCATGAGTTAGAAACATTGCAGTGTAAATTGAACCTTATCGAATTGCTTATTAACTAATGAGGTCTTATCAATACAGAAATAGATAATGCCTGAATCTCCCCAAAGCAATTCCATATCTTCTTCATCTGAATCGATCTGTAGGAGAAGAACAGCTTCTTCCGGGTTAAGATCAAATTCATCAAATACATCATTTTGGATGCTAAATGGATACCCCAACATGTAGTGAGCCGGTTCGTAATTTCCTTGATCATCACTTGGCTGAATAAGTTCTTGCCTCATTTCAGAGTAGTTTTCTTCATCGTCATCACTAAACTCAATATCTTCTGGATTCTCCGGAAGTGTCAGTCTGTTTACGAATGTCACCTTAAAAACAGGTAAAGAGAAATAGTCTTCGGTCTCTTCCGGGTACTCTTTCCTTCTTAACTCTTTTTTGTCCCCATCAAAGTATAAAACCTTAAAACAACCTTCGTCCTCTTCAAAACCCCATGGTTGTTCTTTTACATCATAAAATATATAAATGATTCCATTACTCGGAAGAATATGTTCCTCGTCATATGGTTTTACTTCATTTAAGTCAAATTGTCCTAAAAACGAGAGATAACCATTCTTGTATTTAGGAAACTCCCAATCTAAAGGCATATCCGGTAGACCACCAAGTTTAGAGGAGCCTAACGGAATTTGTTCCTCCTCCACTTTATTTTTAATGACTTTAATGGATTGTTTTGCATCTTTTAAAATGTCCTATTTTTTGTGAAGTAATTCGTATTCTTGCAACAGTATATGTAAATCTTGCATTTTCTTTACCTCCTACAAACATGGTTTGTTTTAATAGAGTTCAATAATATTGTACTCGTAACCAATTGCAGTTATAAATTTATACATATCCACAGTAGCAATAAAGATAGTTTTAGTGTTGTCATTTGGGTGAAAACTCATCAATCTTTCTGAGAGCATCTCTTTATCTAAGTAGACTTTTATATCATGTTCACCATTGTTTAGCAATCCAAAAATGGAAACAAAACCAGGAGGTAACCCCATTTTTTTCATTAACCTTTCTGGTGATCCAAAGCTAATTCGTTTTTCATTAAGAATTTCTGCAAGGTTTTCCATATCAAGTTGCTTTACATCATCCATAATTACTAAATAATATGCATTCTTTTTTTTGTTAGTTAAAAAAAGTGTTTTAGTACGTACTCCCTCTTTTCCAACAATATAGTTATCTGCTTCTTCTGTTGTCAAAGCAGGAGGATGTTCAACAACCTCATATGGAATATTCATCTTATTTAAGGCAACATATACTTTCTGGTATTGTTCCATAAAGAAAAGACCTCCAACTAAATCGTATTAAAATTCAAAATATTACTATTCATTAATAATATTTTATCATAAAACAACTCTTCTACCCCTGTAGTTGCATAAGAAAAAGCCGTCTAAATGACAGCTGTTCTTCTGCTCTTGCACCCGAGACTTTTAGTGTCATCCTTCACAATCTCTTTTACAAATTAATATAAATCCTATCACTAATAAGTATTTGTTCGAAATCCATTACAATACAAAAAGACGCCTTCTTATTCAAGAAATACGCCCTTAATGGAAAGATCGTCCAACATTATTTAGGATCTTCTTGCTTCTTACTTAAAATTTGCAGAAAAGTATCTCAGAAAGTTTCGAGAAATTATCCTCTCATACCTCTTTTGGGTTCTATGAACCCTGTATCCACTTATATATTCCTATTAACGTACATCAATATAGTATTTCAAATTACTAAACGATTGATCTAGCAATTCTAAATCCGATATCATCTATATAAAAATCTGGCATACTCTTTCGACGGCAAGTGGCTCCACATCCACGTTCTTCTTCAGCCCAACTGCCTCCACGAATTATTCTGTAATTACCAAATATCTCTTCGTCGTATAAATCCCAGCACCACTCCCAAATATTCCCGATCATATCATATAAGCCCCAATCATTAGGCATTTTCTTTCCAACCTCGTGTACTCGTTCGTTAGAATTATCTTTATACCAAGCGATTTCATCAATTTCACCATACCGATATCCTTTTGATTTTGCCTTACATGCATATTGCCATTCAGCATCTGTCGGTAAACGAAAACCATTAGAACTATAATGGCAATGAACTGATTTACTTTCATTATCAATTTCATAAAACTTGTCATAACCCAATGTATCAGATAATAAGTTACAAAAATTCACTGCATCTTTCCATGAAACATTAACAACTGGTTTTCGATCCTCAGTTGTTGTTAAAAACTTCTTCCCCCAAATAATCGCATAAAATTCTTCTGTCACCGTATATTTGGCAAGATAAAATGGCTTAATTTCAACATTCCAAATAACTTCCTTTAAATTTTTTCTAATACCCGGCATTCCAAATTTATAGTTTGAACTAATCCATTTTTGCTCGTTTCGAAAATCTCGTAGGCTGATTACTCCTTCAGGAATATAAACCATTAATTCTTTTAAGTAGTCATTTAAGTTAGCTAACATTGTCCTCTCCTAGGTCTGAAATTAATATTATTAGACACAAATTCCATATTAAGACATCTTTTAAGGATTATTGTTTAGCATTTCATCACAATATCATTCTAATATTAACATAAATATCCATTTTTGGTTGGAAGTCTATTCAAGAATTTGACCCTATGTCTAACACAAGTTAAACACTTCTCTTCAACAAAACTGCACTGTTAGTCCAAGTGAGAATTCTCACAAACTCTTTCACAGATAATGATTTTCTCAAAATGCTTTATTCAATTAAATGGCCTTGATTGTTGAAAAAAACTAATTACCATTGGTCAACTAAACTCCCGTTAGCATATCAAGAAAAAATGACCGCCTAAGCGATCATCTCTGAATAACTAACTTTCACTCAAGCACCCTTTATTTAAGTGAAATCATTTAACATACTTCATTATTAAACAAATATAGTTTAAATTAGGGGCCTTTTAGGGCACTTCTTTTTAAACAAAAGCAGAACTTATATTTTTGAAAAGAAGTTGATTCAGTTGGGATCTATCTAAAAGCGTAGAATAAGGTTTACGGCTAACTGTACCATTTCTCTAAATTCAATTTTTCTGGATACACCACATTTAACTGATTCTTGATAGTTGCTTCATTGCATCATATTCTTTGTTTGATAACTCCAAAAGAAGATCAGAAGCTTGATTTAAGAATAGTAATTCCTGAGTTTCTCCAGCCTTTATGATCAACTTAGCTGTTACCTCCCACATTGGCGCAATTTCGGTAAACAGATTGTAGGCGTTTTGTATAAGAACATTATCAAATAAACTCAAACATTCTTTTAAGAAATCTCTGTAAATATTTCTAAAGAGGGAGCCTCCGGTTCCTCCACGTTCCATTAGAGTAGCAGTTAATACTAAATCTTTTTCAATATTTTTACTTCTCTCAAACCATTTATTAATCTCTACACTTGTTTTCTTAATACCTTTATAGCCCAAATTATTAATAGGAGGATTAATGTAAGCAATAGCGTTATTTTTTATTGCTTTTGTTATCACATCCTTTAAATTTGGTACACCCTCTTTTTTCTTGATGGTATAAGATAGATTTTTTGAAGACATTGGACCTTTTTCGTTTCTTGCCAATGCCAAATTTTCGAGAATTGTTTTTACTAAACCACCCTGCTGTTTGGTATCAACTAGGTAGGCAAAACGATCGTCATATCCATACATAGCCACATAATGGCCAGCAAAATGTACTTTATTGGTAAAATAATCTAAGTAATAACTGTCAAGTTTCAATCCTACTATAATTCCTTTATCTATATTCTGTTTTACATTTTCCCAAGCCTTTTTTTGGGAAGAAGTTTCTTTTACATCCAATTGAAGATTTAAATTATTTACAATGCTATGGGTAAGAAGATCTGGTTTAACTCTTCCTCCAAGGAACGGAAAATCCATGTTTTTCATGTCCCAATATATATAACCTAATCCTTCACCAATGCCAAACAACATCGCTTCAGACATTTCAATTCCTAAATTTTTTAGCAAACTTCCGGTAGCAGTAGTTTCACAGTGTTGGCCTGAAAAAGGTGAGAAATTTTTTATTAACATTTGTCCATTCTCCTTATCGTCACTTTTTTCCAATAAATCCTTTATTACGATATCCATAAATTCAATTTCATTTTTAATTAATAAAAGAGGGTGTCTGAATAATGCTTGTACGTGAACGGGTAGTCTTATTTAATCCCCTTTAGTATTAAATTTCCAGCTTTTTTGTTGTTTCCTAATGTAAACGATTTGTCCAATGTGGTATGCGTTATGCGTGGACAAATTTCCTAAGACTTCCCACCACTTTGCGGTCTCAGGGAAACCATTCACATCAGTTTCTACCTTTTCTTCAGTAAGTAAGTCTTGCCATTTAAGCAGGACTTCTAAGAGGCTCTGTTTTAAGTCAGCAAACGTTTTATTTTCAGGAATAATAAAGCTTTCATTATTGTCACTTATGGGCGCAACGGCATTCACATGAGATTTTTTGTATCTTTTTTGCCAAGTTTCATTCCAGTATAGGAGATGTTGTACAATTTCTGCAATACTATTGCTTTCATCATTAGGTTTCCAAAACGCTTCTTCCTCTTTTAAGTTTGCTACTGATTTCGAAAACGGAACATACCAGCTAATATCGTTCGCATTTGCTAATAATTGATCTTTCAAAACATCTTTTGCATGAGACATAACCAATCACACTCCTTCTATTTATAAATTTTGTATTTCGTTACCCTTTTGAAATCTCCTGCATTATTCCATTAATTAGCCCTTTCAAGCAAAAAGCGCAAATCCCTATTCCGGAAATGCGCCCTATTATTGAATAAAATAAGAAAATTAAAATAGTAAAGGAGAAATTTCTTATTGATTGTTACTCCGGAAAATGCTCTTTTCTGGAATAACTAAGTGAAAAATCAACATGACTCATTAAGTATGATTAATGCAGCTCCCATTTTCTAATAGCCTCTTCCTTTTTCTTTAGATCAAGGAGGTTTTTGGTGTATTCCTTCGCATAAATAATGGAAAATAGTGTATCTAAGATATATTCAAAGGAAATTTGTGAAGAAAAGGTTCCCACTTTAAAAAAGTCGTATTCATCATAAGGCACTTCTATTATCAACTCACACAATTTAGAAATAGAGGATTCTGAATTTGCCGTTAAAATGATGGTTGGAATTTTCATTGAAGCTAAATATTTTAGTATGTTCAAGTAGAAATACGAGCTACCAGCATAACTAATAAAAATGGCACAGTCCGTTTTGCCCAAGCTTAATGCATTCCATGTTGCTTCCCCATACTCATCAGCGATGATTAAGTGTTTGTTAATTTTTATAAACTTGTTTTGAAAGCTGCGGGCACGAATCTGAGAGTCTCCATTTCCAAAAAGATAAATTTTGTTAGCATTTCTCATCATTTCTACAGCTTTGTTTAATTGATTCTGATCTAGTTTCACTAGTGTCTTTCTGATGGTTTCAATCGTCAAGTCAGCCATTTTTTTGGCAATGTTAATTGAACTGTCAGTTGGTAGAAAAGGAAAATTAGGATCAACATGTGCAACTGCATGTTTATTACTTTGGATTTCATGAATTAATGCTACTTTAAAATTTCTATATCCTGAGTATCCTAACTTCTGACTAAGTCTAATAATGGCAGAGTGGGAGGTAAATGTGTTTTCAGCAAGTTCCTGAATAAACATATTCGGAACATCCTCTTGGTTTATTAAAATATAATCAGCAATCCTTATTTCGGTGTCAGTAAAGCCCTGCTTTTCTTCAAGTTTCTTTAATAAATTCATATTTTCCTCCATATTTTTTTCGATAAGCCATTATTTTATATATCTAATAAGATCCGACACACACTGAAAAAAATAATCACTCAATGTAATATAAATCATAATTTTGACAGAAGTTCTCGTCAACATCTTCTAAAATGAGCACCTTCTTAAACATTATGTTCAGTCTAGTATCACCTATTCTAAGTATTGTTGAAAATGAGGTCCTATCTGATATAAAAGTATTCCCAAACCTTATCACCTTAAATATAATCAAGCTACAAAAGAGAATTGGAGGAATTTTTCATGTTAACTATTGCTTATATCGGAAACGGAAAAAGTACCAACCGTTATCACTTACCTTTTTCATTAAAAAATGAAAGGATTCGTGTAAAAACCATTTACTCACAGGAAAAGAACAGTGTTTGGAGGAAAGTATCAGGTGTAAATTATGTTAATGATATTAATACAATCTGGAATGATGAGGAGATTCAATTGGTCGTCATTTGTACTCCATTAGAATACCATTATGAATATGCTAAATTGGCTCTAGAAAATGGCAAAAATGTATTAGTCGAAAAGCCATTTACACAGACTTCTGACCAAGCAAAAGAGTTATTTGCCCTTGCAAAAGAAAAAAATCTATTTATTCAATGTTATCAAAATCGCCGATTTGATTCAGATTTCTTAACAGTTCAAAAGGTTATGAATAGTGGTGTTTTAGGAGATATTTTTGAAGTTGAAATGCACTTTGATTATTTTAGACCTGAAGTACCTATGTCTGCAAAAGGATTTTCTAAAGAATTCAGCTTTTTGTATGGACACGGATGCCATACGATAGATCAAGTTTTGTCTCTCTTCGGTAATCCAAATCGTATTACTTATGATGTTAGACAGCTACTTGGAAAAGGACATATGAATGACTATTTTGATTTGGACTTCCTTTATGACTCTAAAAAGGTGTCTATTAAGTCCAGCTATTTTCGTTTGAAAGAACGCCCTAGCTTTGTCTTATATGGTAAAAAAGGTGTTTTTGTAAAGCAGTCAAAAGATCGGCAGGAAGAACACTTGAAACTATTTTATATGCCCTCTAATAAGGATTTCGGTATAGATTTACCAGAGCACTACGGCGTTCTAACTTATATAGATGATGATGGAAAATACCATGAAGAAAAAGTCACTTCAGAAGTTGGTGACTACGGGCGTATTTATGATGGCATTGTTGAATCAATTATCTATGGAAAAGAAAAAATAGTTAAAGATGAAGAAACCATTCGACAAATAGAAATTCTTGAAGAAGGTATTAACAAAATCGAAGATTAGGAGTAGATATTTGCATAACAATAATGAGGTGAATGACAATGAAACTTGCAATAATAGGTTCTGGAAAAATTGTTGCTGATTTTTTAACTATAGCCGGAGATTTACCCGATACTGAATTAGTAGCCATCTTTGGTACGGAAAGAAGTATACCAAAAATGGAAGTAATGAAAAACGAATATGGAATTGGAAAAATATATACCGATTATGAAGATTGTTTACAGGATTCAGATATTGATACCGTATATATCGCATTACCCAATCATCTACATTATTCTTTTTCAAAAAATGCATTATTAAGAGGAAAAAATGTCATTTGTGAAAAACCATTTACACTAAAGGTTAGTGAGTTTACGGAGCTAAGAAATATTGCAAAAGAAAATCATTTGATATTAATAGAAGCGATTACGACCCAATATTTATCCAATTACTTATCAATTAAAGAATCCATTCATGCTCTTGGAGATTTAAAAATAATCGAGTGTAATTATTCTCAATATTCTTCTCGATATGATGCTTTTAAAAAGGGAGAAATCATGCCGGCTTTTAACCCTAAAGCAGGCGGAGGAGCATTAATGGACATCAATATTTACAATATCCACTTTGTGGTTGGAGTTTTAGGAAAGCCTGATTCGGTAACGTATCTTGCAAACGTTGAAAGGGATATTGATACATCTGGCATTCTTTTATTAAACTATCCAACCTGTAAAGTAGTTTGTATTGGTGCAAAGGACTCGACAGCACCGATACGTACTTTAATTCAAGGCGATAAGGGATCCATTGTATTAAACGGTCCTACCAACGTATGTGATTCTTTTGAGTTGAATATTAATGAAGAGGATAGCCGAATCATCGATAATAAAGTCCACCCTCATAGAATGTATGAAGAATTTTGTGAATTTGCAAGAATGATCAATGAAAGTGATTACACCAAAGCCAATAATATGTTAGAACAGAGCCAAATTGTGATGGAAGTTGTCGAGGAAGCAATAATTGATTCAGGAATTAAGTTAGGTTAATTTTTCAATTTTTAACTTACTAATATTGCTTTTAAAATAAGTTTGATCAAAAACACCTAACAAACTGGCAATTTATGATAAATATTAGAAACCATTTTGAAAAAAATTGATCAAAATGGTTTCTTTCCCAAATGATCTAAGTTTCGTTACTATAAAAAAGTTTGATCTTACCCACATGGGCAACTTAATGTTATCCTTTTTCTGTTAAAGTGTCTTTTTGTTTTAAAATTTCCACCCTGCATACAACAAGATAGCACCCGAAATTTCAGCAACTAGTAATACTAACCGTGATACCAACCTGTTTTGCAGTTAATAGTGATAAGCTCGATCCATTTACCTTTTCCATTTTGCTGTACATACATAGTGTAAAAACCTGGAGAACCTTTTTTACTAGAGTCAGCTAATTTGACTAATTTTATTTTATCTTGTTTTGTAACATATTGGTTATTATAAACACTTTTTATCACTTCTGACTTTACTCCTGGTGCCCAATTAAATGGATCAGCAAATCTAAGGTCGTCTGTTTTGACATATGCATATTTGTTGTTGTATTTGATTTTTGAAAAACCATATTGCTGATAAGAATACCAGTTGTCCTGATCCTTCCCAACAGCTACACCGCCATATACTTCCACCAAATGCCCTGCTTTAATTTCCCCTAATGTTTTATATGTTGAGCCTGGGGATGACTTTACAACAAGGGTTTTAGCTGCATAGGCTTTGTCATAGCTGGCTGCATCTACTCGAGTTAAGTTGAATGAAAAAGATAGGGCTAGTAAACAAGTAGCAACTAGAAACGCAAACAATTTTTTCATTTTTGATACT
>NZ_JBALNY010000131.1:10148-22042 GCF_036962145.1 Bacillus sp. JJ1764
AATTTACCTATTAATTTTAACATAAGTACTTATTTATATGAAATTTTTAATGTTTTATATAAAAATACTGTTTTCTATCAAATGAATAAGAACTTATCCACAGTTTTTTCAGGGTAGAGCCTTTAAAATAAAAAAGCAATGCGATTTCTTAAGAGAAATGCACTGCTAAAAAGAGATCATTCTTAAATTACGGACTGGAAAATTCTTTTCTACATCTTTAGTTTACAAGTAAATAACGGTTCTCCTTTAGATACTTCTTCTGCTGAATTTTGTACGATACTCTCAATTTTCTCACTTGAATTTGTGATGATGATTGGTGTTACCGTATCCTTATTGTGATTTTTTATAAACTCAATATCGAATTCTAACAAAGGATCGCCTACCTTTACCTTTTGCCCTTGTTTCACTAGGACATTAAACCCTTCTCCCTGTAGTTCAACGGTTTCCAGCCCAACATGAATTAATAGCTCCAGACCATTTACGGAATAAATTCCAATTGCATGCTTCGTATTAAAGACCTGAATAATTTCTCCATCCACTGGCGAAACAAGTAAACCTTTACTCGGGTAAACCGCCAACCCTTCACCCATTAGTTTTTGGGAAAATACAGGGTCAGGTACTTTTTCTAACGGAATCACCTTTCCATCGAGCGGTGAATAGATTATTTCTTTGTCACTTTTAACCTTTTTCTTAAACAATTTTTCCAGCATACATGTGCTCCTTTAACTTTAATAATTTCAACTTGTTGGGAAAAGGAGGTGCTCTTGTCTAAAATAATTTCCCCACCCTTTTCAACCATTTCCTTCACTATTCACATATAAATATAGTGCTCTTATTTTTATACCATAATCATGAACATGGTGTCGATGACATAAGTATGATTGACTTGCGAAGGAAATGAACATGTTTCCGAATTTTTGTTTGCTTAAAAGTTGAAAGTATGAAAACATGAAAAAAGATGCCACCAGCGTAGCATCTTTTTTCGTGTTTCACTCTTAAATAATATACCCTTTATCCTTTAAGAACTCATAGGCAACACTTTGATATTCTTCTTTAATTTGATACTCAAGTGTATCATCAACGATTTTAGCACAACGTCCACCATATGGTTTAAGTGCTTCCTTAATTTCTTTTAATTCTACATTACTCTTAAGTGGATAATGTACCTTCATTGTACTCACCTTCTTATTTCACAATTAAATTTACTGCTCTACGCTGTAGAGATTAATGTTATTCATTAGTTGCAACATTCCCCATTGAAATAGAAATTCTATTCCAATTGTTAATTTGATTGATAATTAGAATCAAGTCAACATATTGTTTCTCATCAAAATGTTTACGTACCCTTTGATAAAGCTCATCTGGTACCCGTTTTGTTGGGATTAAAGTAACATGCTCTGTCAATTCAAGAGCAACTTTTTCTGCCTCTGTGTAAAACGTGCACTCTCCCCAAGCACTAACACAATATATTCTCTGCTCTGTTTCACCCATTTTCCTAGCATCTGCTGTGTGCATATTCAAACAAAATGCACAGCCGTTAATTTGGGAAGCACGAATTTTAATTAGTTCACGAAGTTTACGATCAATTCCAGTTGTTTTCGTATACTTCTCCATTTCCATCATAATATTAATTCCCTCTGGTGCCAGCTTATAATAATCCATTCTTGGTTCCACTTTAAATTCCTCCTTGATATATCATTATTATTAACATTAATTAACGACCCAATAAATCGTCGATTAACAATATCTATAATATATCCATATGTTTATAATGTCAAATCACTTTCATAGGTAATTGGTGCCAAAATGAAAATTTGACAAAGTATTAAAACATTTCTAAGATTAATTTACATAATCATATTTCAAAGTAGGTGTCTTAATGCAGTATAGTATTGGAGTTGAGTATGCACTTCACTGCCTCGTTTATTTAATTGATACCCCAGAGGATTCTCCAATTGGAATAAAAGAACTTTCCGATTTTCAAGGAATTTCAGAAACCTATCTATCAAAGATTTTTAGCAAATTATCAAAGTCTGGTATAGTAAGTTCAGTTCCTGGTGTAAAGGGTGGGTATAAACTTGCTAAATCTCCAGAGAAAGTATCCTTTTGGGACGTTATCGAAGCAGTGGAAGGTCCTAAACCTATCTTTCAATGTAAAAATATTAAAGATAATGGGTATTTATATAGAGAGAAAATCTGCACTCCTAGTTCCTCTTGTACGATTAATTTAGTTATGCTCTCCGCGGAAGAAAAAATGCGTGATTTCTTACGTAACAAAACACTTTCATGGCTTAATGAAGAGCTTGAGAATGTTTTACCTAAGCCAGCTCGGGAAAATACTCGAAAATATTTTTCGAATAATGACCAATAAAATAAACCTCTCGTGAAATTCCTTTATGAAGGAATTTGGAGAGGTTTATTTTTTCACTTGAACATATTTACTGTTTTAAAATACATGGACTTTTTTTCTAATCACCCCTAAACATCTTTTTTAAGGGACGATTTGTTTTACTTAGCCTAAATATTAGTGGTAGAAAAGTGATATTATATTGTCAATTTGATGATCCTGAAGAATAGGAACGATTAAATTTCACAGAATAAATCAACACATAGAGAACCATCAATGAGGCAAAGAAATTCAGTAAGATCATTGATACATTTAAATTAAAAAATTGTGTTAACAGTCCCACACCAACTACCGGGACAATGAAGCCTGAGTATGCACATAAATAAAATGCAGATATGACCCGCGGACGTTCTTCCGGCTTCGGCAATTGGCTTGCAAACCTTAATGATACTTGAAACGTCCATCCAGCTCCAATTCCTTGAATTCCAAATCCGGACCATAGCAAAAATAAATTTGCTGTTTCACCTGAAAAAACAATAATCCACGATCCAATAGTTAGAAAAAGGATGCCCATACGCATCCGAGTAACTGGATTTTTCGGCCAAGGAAAGAACTGCATCAATGCCCCACCACCTAAAAGCAACAAAATTAACAGCCCTGAAATAGAGAGATTATTGGTATGAATAACGTTTTTTGTGAAGGAAGGAATAAGAGAAAACACAATTCCACCTAATGTAAAAACAGTAAAGATCGGAAGCCCTATAATGGACCAAAAATGAGAACGAATATTACTCGGAACGCCTAGCGAGATCTTAGTTTTAACCGGTTTCTGCACTTGGGCATCTTCATTTTTCGGTAACATTTCTAGAATTATCAATGAACACACTAACATGACGAGCAGAAACCAATAAGGCAAACGTAGTGGCTGAAAATGGATGTATTGCAAAATTAAGCCTGAAATGGCGGGGCCCAATCCAAATCCAATGTTCACTGTCGCTCCTGATAGCTTGATTGCGGTAGTAACTTTACCTTGAGAAGTTTGTTTTAATAAGAAAGCACTAGCAGTACCTGTGAAGGCACCATATGCGATCCCCTCCAAAATCCTTGCCACATACAGCATCCAGATGTTGATACTAACTAAAAATAACAATGTCGATGCAATGGACATCCATATACTCCAGCGAAGAACTCTTTTTAATCCCCAAGTACTTCC
Organism: Bacillus sp. JJ1764; assembly: GCF_036962145.1. Classification (NCBI taxonomy): domain Bacteria; kingdom Bacillati; phylum Bacillota; class Bacilli; order Caryophanales; family Bacillaceae; genus Bacillus; species Bacillus sp. JJ1764. The sequence continues at coordinate 13,709 of NZ_JBALNY010000131.1, forward strand.
CCTGGCTCCTACTACAAATAAAGTCGGCAGCAGGATTACTGCATAAACGGCAAATAATATGGTGATTTCTAGACTGCTAAGCCGATAATATTCACTGTATACAGGAAATAACGAAGAAATAAACGTAGCCCCACACGACATTATTAGTACAACCCATAGCATTCTTTTCATTACATTACCTACTTTCTTGAGTTTTAAAAATCTAAGGTGTGTTCCTTTTTCAAAAAGGACCAATCGGTCTTTTTTAAAGCAAAAAAAAAAGTAAATTAGAAAAGCATAGCTTTTATTTGTCCGGTGACCATATCTAAATATCTCTGATCCTTGTATATTCTGCTGATGGCTAACGCACCTTCCAAAGAAGAAAGAATGAATACTGCCATTTGTTCAGAATCAATCTGTTCGTCCATTTCATGTTGACTCTTTCCTAACTCAATTATAGATTTGATTATTTCAATTAAGCCAGCAAAGCCATCCCTTACAGAATCTTCGATTAAAATATTTGAATCATCAGCTTCAATGGCTGCATTCATTAACGGACATCCACCAGCGATGATTTCATTGTTCAATAACGTCATAAAAGTTGAGGTAAAAGCCTGAAATTGCTCAAAAGCAGTCTCCTTAGATTGAATAGCTTGCAAATAATTTTCCTTCAGTTTCATTAACGAATATGCAAAGGATGCCTTAGCAATATCATCCTTGCTTTCAAAATGGTAAAATATACCTCCCTTTTGCAATCCCGTGGCCTTCATAATTTCAGCGATAGAAGTTGATTTGTAGCCATTTGTATTGAATAATGACGAAGATTGTTCAATAATATATTTTTTCGTTCGTTCCCCTTTACTCATTTATCATTCACTCCTTTGTATTGAAAAAAGACCGTTTGTTCTTTTTTATTTAAAACTATTGCATCTCTTATGTCAAGTGGTGATTTTATCATTTGCGGAGTATTTCTGTTAATCTTCATTTAGACGCGGACTTAAAATGATCTGGTGATTTTAGACTAACCACACCGTTCTAATTATAAAGTCTATAAAATAAACCCCTCATGTAAATCCTTTGTCAAGGAGACTTGAGAGGTTTTTGCCTTGTTATTGTCATAATTACTTTGGTCACATGCCTTGGCCTTATTCTACTCCGCTTTTCCTTCTCCCTATTTGAACTGATCGTTTTACAGAACTTTTACCATGCAACAAATAGTAAATAACGATCCCGGCAAGCACGAAGAAAGTGCTATAAAAGTATAATGCACTATACCCTACTTTTACTGTTGCGAGACCAAATAAAAAGGAACCAATTCCAAACCCAAAATCAAAAGTCGATAAGTACGTAGCAGTAGCCAAGGCCCTCTTTTCAGCCGGGGCAATTTCAATGGCGATGGTTTGGAGACTTGGAAAGATGGTTCCCCACCCTAAACCGACAAGCGCACCAGAAAGAAGAAACAACGGTAACGTTGGGGATAAACTAAGTAAATAAGTCCCAATGGCAAAAAGCAAAATGGAAGGATAAATTATTTTATTTGCTCCATATTGATCATACCATTTTCCAGTAAAAGGCCTAGAAATTAAAAGGACAGATGCATAGACTACAAAAAAATAACTTGCTGCCTGAACTTGCCCGATTTCTTTTGCATAAACGGAAACAAAGGATATGATCCCGGAATAAGCCAGAGCAAAAAAACCGGAAATTAATGAAATAGGAATAGCAGACATCTCAAGAAAAGACTTTATTCCTTTATTCGTGTTTAAGTGTCTATCCTCTATGGGCATAGATTTTTTAGGTATCCGAACAAAAATGACAAAAATCAATGCAAATAATGCCAGGAAAGCATTAATGGAAAACAATAGATTTGTACTGCCAAGATGCATAATGGTTAATCCTAAAAAAGGTCCAACTACCATACCAAGATTTAGTGTTAAACCATAATACCCCATACCTTCCCCTTTCCGAGATTCAGGAATAAGATCGGCTACAATGGCTCCTGTAGCTGTAGTTGCCATTCCAAATCCAATCCCATGTAGACTACGAATAATAAGTAAGATCCATAAAGAATGTGCGATAAAATAAAGAAATGAGGAAACAAATACGATTAAAAAGGCCGTCAAAAAAACAGGAAACTTTCCAATCTTTTCAATCCATTTGCCAGCAAACGGGCGGGTAATAATAGCTGCAATTAAAAAAAAGGTAACAATAAGACCAACTTCGGACTCGTTACTTTTTAATTCTTGCATCGCATAGATTGGTAAAGTCACTAATAGATAGTAAAATGTTGTAAAAGTTAGGAAATTCGCGATTGAGCTGCTAATGAAATTTTTTGTCCATAATTTTGGCTTTCCCACTTAGGACTCCTCCTTTTTTTACTTTCCTCTATATCAAAGGTTTCCAGTAATTCGTTGGTACAAGGTTTGCTTTTCTTAGCTTATCCCAATAACTCATTTACACCTTCATTTAGTCTGTCATTTTATCGAGACATGTTATTTGAAATAGCGTAACCTATTTTATTCATAAAAATTGATCAACACCACTTGATAATATAGACAAAATTAATCGACGATTATTTAAGTCTATAATAGTGGTTGATTTTTCTTTTGTCAAAGTAATTTCTTAAAAAAATAAGTCTTTAATGGATAGATCCTTAAAATCAAACTCTTTACACTTTATTACATCAAATTGAAAAACCCTTCTCATTATTGAAAAGGGTTTTAATACTTTTTATACAACTGGTCCTTTCATTTCGAAAGATTCTGTCTGAAATTTTGGGACTACTCTACACTAGTTATCGCCTTTATTTTATTTCTATCACTGATTGGTGGAGAACCAAATAATCGTGCATACTCTCTATTAAACTGCGAAGGGCTTTCATATCCAACTTGGAAGGCGATTTCGGCTGCATGAACATGATCAGACATTAGGAATTGGCGTGCCATTTGTAACCTAATCATTTTTTGATATTGCAATGGGCTCATTCCTGTTACTTTTTTAAAATAGACATGGAGTGAAGAAGTACTCATATTAATGGATTGGGCTAGCTCATCAACTCGTAATGTTTTTGCAAAATCCCTGTTTATCAGCTTTATTACTTTCTCTATGGAGCTGGCTTTATTCCCCAAGATTGCAAATTGTTTCACTTGTTCGCCATGTTCATTTCTTAAGATTCGAAACAAAATTTCTCTAATAATTAGCGGTGCTAAAACCTTCATATCAGAAGGATCATCCAATAGTTTGATTAATCTAATTACCGCGTCTAGTAGAGGGCTAGTAGTTTTACCTACCACTAATGCTTTCGAAGAAAGGTCCTTTTCTTGTTTACCAATTGGCATATCTTTTAGGATATCTAAAATTTGCTCTGTACTGAAGCTCAGTTGCAGGCATAAAAAGGGGTTATCCCTTGTGGCTTCTGTTATTTTTCCCGTTATCGGCAAGTGAACCGAGGCCACTAAATATCTGTTGGGGTCATATTGATACATCTCGTTTGCCAGCATCACTAATTTTGAACCTTGTGCTATAAAGCAAACAGATGGTTCGTAAATGGAGTGCAATGGTTCTGAAATGGTTGAAAACCGTATTAGCTTCATTGATTTAAGTGATGTTTGGTGGATACCATCTTTGTCAGTGTAACGGGTTATTAATGAGGCTAATTCTAAATTCTGATCCTCCAAATTGTTAGACATTAGATCATTCCTTTCTTCACCTATAACATAATTATCACTTTCTGGAGACTTAGGCAATGATGAAATAGGATTCATCTATAGTCCTTTAATACCGTTCATCTAGAAACCTGCACCTTAAGTGGAACTAGAAAAAGCGACTGCTCTTTTTTAACAATCGCTCCATTAGTTGATCCTTCAAACAATAACATTTTATTTGCCTAGAATTCTTCAATTCCCCTTATTTCAATTGATTTTTTTTAAAAGGGCTAACACATCCCCTATTAACGGGAGTAAATTGAGTAATGATCCAATAATAGGGTCTGTTTCTTGAATACAAATTTTAGAGTATTTGCATTTATATTATAACTAACAATTTCTTCATTACTGCCTGTAATAATATCAGTCGTAGGATTACCAAAGTAGTTTTTCACATCTTCTATTGATAAGTTCTTTATTGTAGGATTATACGAGCGAATTTCAAATAACTGTTGTCCCTGACTATATGCTACAACTATATTCTTTTTAGTGTAAGTACTATATGTTCCTTTTAATGACGGTATATAAGAACTGCTATCTTCTCTACCCCAGACTTTTCTCACCATATCAATGGTACTAGTTTTAATGTGGAACGGATTGTCTATTACTGTACCGTTTTTCGCGTTCAAGCTGATACTTTTTAGCAATTCAGTTTTTTCCGAATCACTACTTACTGTATGAATGTTTGAAGCCTGTTTTATCTGTGAATTTAACTCCACTATATTCACGGGGACTACTTTATTGTTCGTAATATTATATTTATTTTTAAGTGACAATATTCTATATACACTATTATTGATCCTTTCCATAGAGATACTTTTATTTTTAACTGCTGATAGTAATGAGTTGTAAACTGAAACTGCATTTTCTTTACCATGGCCTACTAAAACCATGTCACTACCGGCATTAATAGAACGAATTACAGCATCTCTTAGTGAATAATGCTTTATTATAGCTCCCATTGTAACGTCGTCTGTTATAATTACTCCCCTAAATCCTAATTGATTTCTTAGTAAATCTTGAATTATAGGCTTTGATAGAGAAGCAGGATATAGGGGGTCAACTTTTTTTACTAAAATATGTGCAACCATTACCATATCAGCATTTGCTTTAAATGAATTTACAAAAGGTACTAGCTCCACCCGTTTTAATCTAGCTAAATCATTTAAAACTACAGGGAGTTCTAAATGTGAATCAACCGAAGTATCACCATGTCCTGGAAAATGTTTAACTACAGGAATAATTCCATTCGTCTTAATTCCCTTCATCATGCTTATACCTAATTTTGAAACAAGCTGTGAATCCGAACCAAAGGACCGATCCCCTATTACTGTATTATTTATATTGGTTTGAATGTCAAGAACCGGTGCAAAATCTGTATTAAAACCAAATACAGAAAGTTCTCTACCTATCACTTTTCCAATATTATAGGAGTATTTTTCATTATTTAAATTTCCAATTGCTCTAACAGCCGGTGTGTTTAGTATTGAATTTGGCATTCTATTTACACGGCCGCCCTCCTGATCGACAGAGATGAAAAGAGGAACTTTATTTTGAGTATTTGCAGTCTTTAATGCATTTGTTAAACTAACTAGCTTAGTAGTATCTTTAACATTTGGTTTAAACAAAATAAAGCCACCTAATTTGTATTGTGTGACAAGTTCCTTTGTACTTGAAGTTAATGAGGTGCCATCTATTCCAGAGATAATCATCTGTCCAATCTTTTCATTAAGCGTCATTTTATTTAATTGGTCTTCAATAATATCCCTTTTTGCGTCATATTGGTTTGTTGTATTTTCTACATGAATTTGTTGTTCCTTTCTATTTACATTGTTATTAGTACAACCTGTGAGTATAATTACAGCAATAATTAAAGTCTTAGAAAGCGCTTTCACCAAACCCACCCTTTATATTAAATTTTAAATGATTTACGTATTACGAAAAAATACTCCTTTAATTTGGTCCATTTAACAGTGGCCAAAGTAGTGAAAAGCCATACGCCACATTAATGCCTCTGATTTCTGCTTTTTTATCGAACAACCCTTTAATATGCAGATCTCTTACCTTTAAGCTTATCTAATTTTTTTAATAACCCAACCAACCCTCTGATTGTAAACAATGTAAAATTAACACTAATAAACGTATGGAAAGGTGACCATTTTTTCCATTTAAATAATCTTGTGTTCTTTTCAAGAATATATTGACCGATAGACATGGGAACACTAAAAATTAAACTTTTTAAAAGAATTAAACCTAATTTATTGTTATAGGTGATTTTCACCCAGATAACACTTAAAATTGGAAAAAACATCATGTCATAGAGAATATTTGTTTTAAAAATCTTTGGAAGAGGCCGAACAGGATATTCCAACCTATTGGTTCCAACGACATAAGCATCAATAAGAGTAGAAAGAATACCTTTCGAGAAAAAAATGACCAGATTTTCTCTCATTTTTGATCCCTTGAATAAAAAAGGAAAAGAAACAATACAGACAATTGATAGTAGGTTTAACAACTTTTTTTCCATATAGAATCTTCCTCATCTCATTTTTGTTAAAGTAATATCCTTAAATTACCCTAATTTTCATAAATACTCATAAATTTCATTGAATTTTTTGGAGAGTATCTTTTTTGTATATATGTTTATAACCTGGGTAAATCTCCATTGATAACAACTTGATAATTATAAATTAGCCGATCTCTAATAGAAGTGGATATATACGTATAACATAATTATTACTATCTGGATAATTAGGCAATGATTAAATAGGATTCATCTATCTAGATTAGAAATGTTTGATATAGGATATACATAATTCCATTGAATCCGTTGTAATCTAAACGGAATTGAATCGGAACAAGGCATTTGAAAAGGAGAATATAAATGGAACATTTATCGGGAAAAGTTGCGATTGTAACAGGGGGATCACGTGGAATCGGGAGAGAAATAGCTGAAAAATTATCTTTACATGGCGCATGGGTTGTTGTCAATTATTCAAGTAGTGCTGAAAAGGCTCAGGAGGTGGTAAAAAGGATTCAAACAAACGGAGGAAAGGCAGTTGCCATCAAAGCAGATGTAAGTAACGTAAGGGAGATTGAACATTTATTTTCAGAAACTCTATCTACATTTGGGAAAGTAGATATTCTTATCAATAATGCTGGAATTATGGTGAATAAGCCTTTAGAAAAAGTAACGGAGGCAGATTTTGATCAACAATTTTCGATTAATGTGAAGGGTACTTATTTTGCATGCCAACAAGCCTATCAACATATGGGCAAAAACGGAAGAATCATCAGCTTTTCAACCTCTGTTACAGGATTAATGTTCCCGACCTATAGTGTATATGCTGCTACAAAAGGTGCTGTCGAACAAATTTCAAGACAGTTAGCAAAGGAGTTTGGCCATAAAAATATTACGATTAACACGATTGCTCCCGGGCCTGTTAATACAGAGTTATTCACGGTTGGTAAAACCGAACAGCAAATTCAAGGGTTGAAAAATATGAATGCATTTGGGAGACTCGCTGAGACACAAGATATTTCCGAAGTAGTATGTTTTCTGGTAAGTGAACAAGCAGCATGGATAACCGGTCAAACTATACGTGTAAATGGTGGTCTTATATAAGGAGCTAAAACAAACCTCTCATGGAATTCCTTAATGAAGGAATTTAGAGAGGTTTAATCTTTATTCCAAACTCATCCACTTCATTAAAATAACCCCAGACCAAAACCAATGTTCACCGTTGCTCCCACGACACTTTTTTCCTGTTATTTCATGGAAAAGATGGTACTTTAAAAGTGCATTGTAGTTTCAAATGCAAGAAACGGAGGTATGTAGTAGAATAGTTAATATTGGAGGGGGATTGATGAAAGAATGTATTTATGTGACAAAAGAAAAAAGTTTAACTTGAAATTTGGAATTATAAAAAAAGATATTGTATTTTCCATATCACTCTTGTTAGCAATCTTAAGCTGTTTATTCCATGCACCAAAATTAGAATATATTAATATTAAAGTTATAGTCAGCTTATTTAATCTTATGCTCGTTGTGAAGGCTCTGGAAGATCTTAAACTATTGGATAAGTTCGCCATTACTATACTTAGTAAATGTCATAATAGTAAAAGTGTTTCAGCAATCCTAATTTTATTATGCTTTTTTAGTTCTATGCTTGTTACAAATGATGTGGCATTAATAACGTTTGTACCATTAACACTTATCATTAGTAAGATTATAGAAACTTCTATGTTAGACACTATTATCCTAGAGACAATTGCGGCTAACATCGGAAGCAGCCTAACTCCAATGGGAAATCCTCAAAATCTTTTCATATTTACTTACTACGGAATTAAGCCAATACAATTTTTTACAGCCATCCTTCTATTAGTGGTTCTTGGAATTATTCTATTATTCTTTCTTAATCAAAGATTGAATAGTAAAACATTGGAAATGGAACTTCCGTATATTCCTATAAAAAGTAAAAAAAAGGCAACAGTATGGGGTATACTATTTGGCATCATATCAGCATCCATTTTAGGGGTATTAAGCTACAAACTTGCGTTCATCCTCGCATTGGGAACCGCATGTATACTGGATATTAAATTATTAAAGAAAATTGATTATTTATTGCTGATTACATTTATATGTTTTTTT
>NZ_JBALNY010000131.1:22148-22415 GCF_036962145.1 Bacillus sp. JJ1764
AAAAAGTCCCATATCTATTTTTTTCAGTTCCATTATTTTAAGCCAACTGATAAGCAATGTACCTGCTGCAATCTTTTTATCCAAATTCTCTGTAAATTGGCAACCTTTATTAGTAGGAGTGAATTTAGGTGGGCTTGGTACAATTGTTGCTTCCCTCGCAAGTGTCATTTCATTTAAACTTTTTATTAAGAGAGATCCACAAAAAAGTAAACTATACCTTATCAGGTTTAGTTTTTATAACTTTTCTATTTTAGCCCTTTTAACTCT
>NZ_JBALNY010000132.1:0-3473 GCF_036962145.1 Bacillus sp. JJ1764
ATTTAAGGTTGAGGTGATAGGATGCCATTAATATATTAAAGGTGAGAGAGGCATAAATGTGAAAGGTAAAATTCTTGCGGTTTTATTTACTATAGGGATCCTGGTCAGTGTAAGCTATGTTCAGGCACAAAAACCAAATCTTACAACAAAAACAACGAATTCTAGCGATAAAAATACAGAAAATATCCTAGAAGTAAAAGAGGTTTCCAATTCAGATGCAACTCAGGAAAATGAAGCCCAAAATCAAACGAAAACACAAGTTCTAAATCAGAACGGAAAAATTGTCATTAGTGGGGTAGCACACATCCAACAGCTGCCTGAACTACCGCGGGGATGTGAAGTAACCAGTCTAGCAATGCTTCTCCAATATGAGGGAACTTCAGTTGATAAAATGACTTTGGCAAAAGAAATAAATACCATTCCATTCCGTGATCAAAGTGGATTGCATGGGAACCCAAATGTGGGATTTGTAGGGGACATGTACTCGTTTGATCATCCGGGCTATGGGGTCTACCATACTCCGATTGCAAATTTGGCAGAGAAATATCTACCAGGTAGAATCATAGATTTAACTGGTGAAGATATAGATTCTGTATATAATATGATTAATCAAGGATCTCCTGTGTGGGTTATAACAAATTCTAGATTTACCTCGCTCCCTCAAAGCGAATTCAGCGCTTGGAATACACAAACGGGGAGTGTTCAGATAACTTATAGAGAGCATAGTGTGTTAGTAGTTGGTTATGACAATCAATATATTTATATAAATGACCCGTTATCAGATCAATCGTACAAGTCAGTTCCAAGGGCCAGTTTCGAAGCCTCATGGGTTCAAATGGGGCAGCAAGCGGTAAGTTATCAGTTGTGATGGTGTGAATGCCATCGCTTTTTTTCTCTTCAAAGGATATGATAACAATGAGGTGATTAGAATTTGACAATAATTTTTTGGATCATCATCATTGCTTGTTTTGTCTTTAGCTTTGTTGGATTGATTTATCCAATTATCCCGTCAGTATTACTGATATGGGGAGGGGTTATTCTATATCATTTTGGTATTAACCCGGATGAAGTTTCCTGGATCACCTGGACCATGCTTGGGCTATTGACCATTGTTTTATTCTTGGCAGATTATTTAGCAAACCTCCATTTTGTTGATAAAGCGGGGGGGTCTATTTGGGGGAAGCGGGCCGCAACCATTGGGTTAATAGTTGGCGGCTTTGTGATTCCTCCATTTGGAATTATTATCGTCCCTTTTGCATTGGTGCTTTTGGCTGAAATCGTGCAAAAGAAATCCTTCCTCGAATCCGTTAAAGTGGCGTTTGCCGTCTTAATTGCCTTTTTAAGCGGAACCGTGGCGAAAGTGCTGATTCAATTGATAATGATTGCCGTGTTTGTGGTTGATGTGATTTTTTAATAACGGGTATAAATAAAAAAGAGTGGATGCACTCTTTTTTATTTTATATTCTTAATTCAATTAACGGCCGCGTATATTTTTGGATAAAATAGTTTCCTAACAATAAACATAGCCCTAATGAAAATACAATCAGCATCAGGTATTGATTGGCCAGATTATTTAACGTATCGTCAGAGATAATAACTTGGATTGTTTTTATGATAAATCCATGTAATAGATAGACATATAATGTTCTTTGGCCAATGTCTGTCATTTTAAATCCTTTTGTCGGTACCATTGCTAAAAATCCATACATAACAATAACTGTTAGTATATATTGCGATGCACGAATAATCCCATTTGTAAGTCCAATTCCTTTTACATCTAAATTAGCATAAGAAGTATCACCCAGTAGCCAGGGAATGGCATCCTTCGGAAAAAGGAAAGCAAACAATACCATGGTAATAAGAAGGACTGTAAATCCAATAATAGTGGAATGCTTAACTTTTTTAACTACCTTCAAATGCTTGGAATCCAATAAAAATCCGAAGAGGAAATACGGAAAAAACACAAATGTTCTTGAGAGCGAAAGATAACTGCCTATTTGGTCAAAATAACCAATCCCGATACCGATGAAAACTGCTATACCTAATCCAACCCATTTTAATTTTGAGAAAGCATATAGAAAAAGATTCCAATAAAACAAACTTAGTAAGAACCATAATGTCCAGTGGGGGTGTAAAAGGTCAATTTTAAGTGTGGATTCTTGCCCCAACACATAATAAAAAATAGAATAGACGAACTGGAAAATCAAATAGGGTATCAGGACTCTCTTAACTGTTTTTATAAAATTACCCTTTTTATGAAATCCTTTTGAGAAATACCCAGATATAAATATAAAGGCTGGCATATGAAAAAGAAAAATAACTGAATATAGTGTAAAAAGAATCTTATTGTTGTCTTTTAATGGACTAATAACATGTCCAAAGACCACCAAAAATATCAAAATAAATTTAGCGTTGTCAAAATAAAGACTCCTTTTTTTAGAGGAATCCATATTTATGAACACCTCCAGATACGATTTTTATTGTCATTCAATGGTTTTACCCTCTTTACTTTACTAGATGAATGTTACAAATCTATAATAGAAACTTTAAAAAAACCTTAAGAAAAACCCTTTTGACGTAGAAAACGCAATGCAAATAGCCCGAGCTCAGTGTATGGTATAAGTGGTCGTCAAAAAATCAGAAAAAAATTTTAATTCACACTTTACTTATTGGTTTAATTGGAGTAATATTTAGGTAATACAATCAAATGAAAAATAGTCGATTGGAAACCCAAAGGCTTCGTTACGCTTTACGCGTATACGGAGCCTTTTTGTTTCTTACTAGAAAACAAAACCAATGAAGGTTCTAGAAGGAGGGTGACATAAATGCCAGCTCAAGAGGTGAAAGTGGTGCCATTTTCTACTACAAAAACACACTATTCCTTCGATTCTAGCCACTATCTCAATTTGCCGGATTTACAATTTTTTGCTTGGTGCAACCAAAAATATCAGATCAATAGAGGTGTTTATAATACGATTGAACAATGGTTTTATGACTATGGGGTTGTGCACATTCATTACCGGAGAATTAAGCTGTTGGCATTTTTAGAATTTGTTAAGGAAGAAAGACGTGGGCAAATTCAAGAAAAAATACTCCGTTTTGGTCATGGCGGGCTTACTAAAAAATTAAATGAATTTATGAATAATCGAGGAAAGTGAAATGAATTTTTGGAAGGAAAAGGAGTGTTTTTGGGTGGGAAATATACTTCGGAATGCTGTGGAAAAAAAGCGGAGAAAAATAATTGAAAAATTGATTGCATTTGATGTTTATGAAAAAGAAGATCATGTTCTTTATGAGTTGTCACTAACAGAGCTAGAACATGAATATAGAAGGTTTCGAGCGCTAAACCATCCTCATACTAATTTTAGTTCCATTCATTTGACTAATAACGAGAATGTAATAGAAGAGTAAACGCAGAATCATTCAATATACCCGACTATTGTCGGGTATATTTTTTATAATCAGGGCAAATT
>NZ_JBALNY010000133.1:0-9156 GCF_036962145.1 Bacillus sp. JJ1764
GGCATATTCGCTTGGTGTACGAACATCAAATTCACTGATTAGTTTTTTTGCTTGTTTGTAGATTTCTTTAAAGTTTAAAATGCCGTTTTTTGAAAATGGTTTTTTATAATAATTTTGCAAAACCATATTTTCCCCAATTGTGAAATTTAACACTAATCCATGTTTATGACGGTCTTGAGGGATATGACCTACCCCAGCTTCACTTATTTTTCTAGGAGAATGATTTATTAATTCTTTCCCATTTAAGGTGACACTGCCTTTATCCGATTTCCGAAGTCCAGTAATTGCTTCAATAAACTCCGATTGACCGTTCCCATCGATTCCGGCAATTCCTAAGATTTCCCCGGCACGAACTGTTAAGTCAAGACCGTTAACTACAGTAACCCCTCTTGTATCCTTTACAGTTAAATCTTTAACTACTAAAACATCTTGTTTTGGCTCGGCAGGTTTCTTTTCTGTTTTGAAAACAACCTCACGGCCAACCATTAAACTGGCAAGTTCATTCTCGTTTGTTTCACTGACATTAACTGTACCGATTCCTTTTCCTTTACGGATAACGGTACAACGATCGGCAACCTCCATGATTTCTTTCAATTTATGAGTGATGATAATAATAGATTTGCCTTCTTTAATCAATGTTTTCATTATTTGAATTAATTCATGAATTTCCTGAGGTGTTAAAACCGCAGTTGGCTCATCAAAGATGAGGATTTCCGCACCACGATAAAGGGTTTTCAAAATTTCGACGCGTTGTTGCATCCCTACTGAAATATCAGAGATTTTTGCCTGAGGATCAACAGCTAAGCCGTATCGTTCAGATATTTGGCGAACTTCTTGTTCTGCCTTTTTAATATCAATACTTCCTCTTTTGGTAATCTCTCTTCCTAAGATAATATTTTCTGTAACAGTAAAAACATCAACCAGCATAAAGTGCTGATGCACCATTCCGATTCCAAGATCATTGGCTACGTTAGGATCTGTTATTTTAACAGGTTTTCCTTTTACTCTAATTTCTCCTCCTTCTGGTTGGTACAAACCAAATAGGACATTCATTAGAGTTGATTTGCCGGCGCCATTCTCACCTAGCAATGCGTGAATTTCTCCCTTTTTTAATTGAAGGGTAATGTTATCATTCGCAACAAAATTGCCAAATTCTTTACGAATGTTTAGCATTTCAATTACATAATCCATAAATTCTCACTCCCTGTTTTAAAGGTATGGAAATTTTGACCAATAGTAGTAAGAGGTCAGACTTTTAAAGTTTTAAAAAAATTGGGGAATTTCCCCACTTTAAAACCCTAAGTGAAAAGTAAAAATAAATTTTACACTTCATTTAAGATTTCAATTAAGAAGGAATAAGCAGGCAGGAATTGATCCCACTTATTCCTTTTTCTGTTCTTATTTTGCTTTAAAAGTTTTCAATTCTGCTCTTGTTCCAGGAACTTTCACAGAACCAGACTTAATTTTCTCTGTCCAATCACTGATTGCTTTATCGATATCAGCTTTGTTCGCAACTTTAGCGTTAATTGGAGCTGCAGCAACACCATCTTGAGCTAAGCCGTATAGAGTTACCTTTCCTCCAGGGAAGTCGCCATTCATAGCTTTTGTAGCAGTGTCTTCTACAGCAACGTCTACGCGTTTTACTGCAGATGTAAGAACAATTTCAGGTCCCATGTCTGATTGGTCACGGTCTACACCGATTGCCCAAATTTGTTTGCTTGGATCTTTAGCTAGACGGTCTTTCGCTTCTTTGAACATACCGTTACCAGTAGAACCAGCAGCAGCAAAGATTACATCTGTACCAGAAGAGTACATTTTGGATGCAATATTTTGTCCAAGTTCAGCTTTATCAAACGCACCAGCATATTGAACATCTATAGTAGCACTTGGGTTTGCTGCTTTAACGCCAGCTTCAAATCCGGCTTCGAAACGCTCAATTACAGCACTTTCCATACCGCCGATAAATCCAATTTTGTTCGATTTAGTTGCCATACCTGCTGCAACACCTACAAGGAAGGATGCTTCTTGCTCCTTAAATAGGATACTTGCAACATTCTTTTGTTTTACTTCAGAGTCAACAATAGCAAAATGTTGGTCTTTTTGCTGCTTTGCAATTTCTTCAACAGCACCTTGCATCATGAAACCAATACCAAACACTAAATCAAAGTTTTGGCGTGCAAGTGTATTTAAGTTTGTTGCATAGTCAGCATCAGATTTGGATTGAAGGTAGTCAAAGCCGTCTTTGCCTTTTTTCATACCATTATCTTTGCCAAACTTTTGAAGACCTTCCCAAGCAGATTGGTTAAATGATTTGTCATCAACACCACCAACGTCAGTAACCATACCTACAGAGAATTTTTTGCCTTTGTCTCCGCCCTTTGAAGTATCATCGCCGTTGTCATTGCTTTTTCCACAAGCACCAAGTAGTGTACCAGCAGCAAGTACTAACGATAGCGCCATTCCAATTTTACGCTTTTTCAAGGTATTGACCCCCTAATAATTTTGTTTGATTAAGTAGAAATGTTGATAAGCATAGACTTGTTTGCGTTTTCAAAAGTTTTTAAAAAAATTTAAACCCTTTTTCTTAAAACATGAAAACTAAACTTATCCGCTTTAAAGTAGTTTACCGAAAAAAGGACAGGTTCATCCATTTCATCGAAATGCATTTGTTTTAAAACCAACAATGCAGTTTCTGGGTCACATTCCAGAATTNNCATGGTAGCCGACTGGCTCGATTTGAGCAACCGCGTATGTAATCCTTCGGTTTGCCTCCCCATCTAAGATATTAAAGATTGATTCTTGTTCATGAGAAAAGGTTTCCGGTAAAATGTGTGCGGGAACCTTGTCGATACAGTATACGACCGGTTCACCATTTGCAGTTCTAACTCTCTCCATTACGACTATTTCCTCACTAGTGGAACATGCAAAACGACGAATATCCTCTTCGGTAGGGCTTTGTGCTGATGAACTTAGAAAAATAGTGCCTGGTTTCATTCCAGCCTGCATAATCATGTCAGTAACACTATTCAATTGCTCGATCCCTGAGGTAAACAAAGGTTTTGCATTAACAAACGTACCAACACCATGGCGTCTGATAATCACATTTTCCTCTTCAAGAATACGCAGTGCTTCACGAAGAGTTGCCCTGCTTACACCAAGTTGTTTGGCAAGATCAAATTCTGACGGAAGTTTTTCTTTTTCTTTGTAAACGCCAGCTTCAATATCTTGCTTTAAATGATCGATAACTTGTAAATATAAATGCCGGTTATCTGACTTTATGGACATGCTGCATTCCTCCAGCCCTTTCTCAAGACATCAGACATCTGATATCATTCCTACTAATCGAGTTTATATTATCATGTTTTTTGGTATAAATAAATAGAATTTCTTGATTTTGTCGAAAAAAGGCATGAAGTTGTGAACATTCATCAAGTTAACTAACAAAGAGGAAAACTTTCTGTTATAATCTATATTTACCTTCTTCACAACAGAAATAGTAGGAGGATTTTGCTAAATCTTCATTAATTTTGTCCATTACTATAGTATCAGATTCACATGAAATTAGTACTAAAAAAAGAGCCAAGCGGCTCTTTTTCTTTCATTATCGTTGTCCTTTTTATGAACTTTGCTCTTCACTAGGTTTGGATTGCAAGACAGCTCGCGGTTTACTTCCTTCATATGGCCCGACGATTCCGCGAACTTCCATTTCGTCAATTAATCTAGCCGCTCTGGTATAACCGATCCGAAAACGTCGCTGGAGCATAGAGACGGACGCAGTTTGCATATCAACAACTAAATCAACTGCATCGTTATATAGATCGTCATCGACTTCACCTGTTGCTTCAGGGAGATCATCTGGAATCATTTCTTCTTGATATTGTGCTTTTTGTTGAGAAATAACAAATTCAACGATATCTTCTACTTCTTGATCAGATAGGAAAGCTCCTTGTACCCGAACAGGTTTCGAAGCTCCAACAGGCATGAACAGCATGTCCCCTCTGCCCAGGAGTTTCTCAGCTCCCCCCATATCAAGAATAGTTCTCGAATCAGTGGCACTAGATACAGCGAAAGCAATTCGTGAAGGAATATTTGCCTTAATAACACCCGTAATGACATCTACAGATGGTCTTTGCGTAGCAATGATTAAATGGATCCCGGCAGCGCGGGCCATTTGCGCAAGTCGTGTGATTGAATCCTCCACATCCGAAGATGCCACCATCATTAAATCCGCTAACTCATCTACGATTACGACAATATACGGTAAAAGAGGCTGTTTATCATTTTCCTCCAGATTATGCCGGATCACATGATCATTATAGCCCTCAATATTCCTAGTTCCGGTATGGGAAAATAGTTCATAACGTCTTTCCATTTCGCTAACTACCTTTTTTAGTGCTTGTGAGGCCTTTTTGGCATCCGTCACTACAGGTGCTAACAAGTGTGGTATCCCATTATAAACATTTAATTCGACCATTTTTGGGTCAATCATCATTAATTTTACTTCATGAGGCTTTGCCCGCATTAAGATGCTGGTAATAATTCCGTTGATACAGACACTTTTTCCGCTTCCGGTTGCACCGGCAACCAGCAAATGGGGCATTTTATTTAGCTCAGCCTCTACCGCTTCACCAGTAATATCACGACCCAATCCAATTAACAATTTGGCATCCGGCTTATCGTTATGTGTAGATTCTAAGACTTCCCTTAATGAAACCATAGCAATTTCTGTATTGGGCACTTCTATTCCGATGGCAGATTTCCCTGGGATCGGCGCCTCTATCCGAATCCCTTTTGCTGCAAGCGCCAAGGCAATATCATCGCTTAGACTGACTATTTTACTTACTTTGACCCCTACATCTGGATGTACCTCATACTTTGTTACTGCAGGGCCGAGATGAACTTGTGTAACCCGTGCCTTAACACCAAAACTTTGAAACGTTCTTTCGAGTTTGGCCGCATTTTTATTTATTAATTCATATTCACCACTCTGATCTGTTTTATTAGGCATTCTCAACAACTTTAGCGGTGGTAATTCATAATCGATATTTTCTACTTCAGTAAATGAAATCGGTGGGGTATTATCTTCCTCTTCCACTACTTCATTTCTTTTTCTACTACTATTGTTCTTATTCTGGTCTTTCTCTGATTTTTCTAACGGGATCTCTTCAACATAAGCTCGATCTGCAAAGCTTGAGATAATTGGTTCTGGAGTTGGCTGGACATCAGGAACATCTACAGGCTGAGCATGGATAATCGGAGGATTGTTCAAAATTGGTGAAGTCTTTTCTTCCTTTTGCTCTGTTCTTTTCTCCTTTTTTTGTTCTTGTTTCTTTTGCTTCCAGCTGGAAAGATCCGTTTTAAACTCTTCCCATTGATGTTTGATAAAACCAAATATAGAAATCACTATTTTGCCAATAAAGTCCCCAAAAGATTTACCTGTCAATAATATAAATCCAATCAGAATAAAGACAAAGGCAATGATCTTAGTGCCTGTTTCCGCAAATAAGTAATGAAATAACGCAAACAAAACGGCTCCGATCATGCCACCTCCAAGGTCAGTGGTCGAAGTTTCTCCTCGGAGATCCATTAAAAATAATTCCCATGTGTTTCCGATAACACTTGGGTTTTTAAATTTGCCGTTGTTGGTTAATAAGCGAAAAAGGGTTACGTGGCTTAATAAAAGAATGGCTGAAATGATTAAATAAGACCCAACTAATTTAATATGAAAGAAAAATGGAATCTCCCTTTTCCACATTAAATAAATACTTAAAAAAACTAGACCGATCAAACCTAGCATGTACCATTCTCCCATCCAAAAACGGAAAAAGAATACAGTTGCCCTGCCGACGGCGCCAAGCTTAGCCATTGAAATAACTGCCAGAGCTAATAAAACCAAAGCAGATAATTCATATTGGACTGTTCGTTTCAGTTGATTCTCTCTTCTTTTGGGTTGTCTTTTCTTCTTTTTGACCATTTAATCACCTTAACATTTATATTAGCATCTCTTATGTAAAAAGGAAGAAAGCAGCCCAATGGCTGCTCTTGTCTACTTAACTTAAGTATACCATAAATATTTATTGGATTTCTGATTATCGATCGAGATTCAATAAAGAAATTTTAGACCCTGGACAAATGTTTGCATTTAAATAATGCTGAGGATCACTGCTTAAGATCCGGATAACTTGGTAGCTTTGGTTATCTGTTTTTTCAACTATTAGTGGGACTCCTTGGTAGTTTACCATTTGTTGCTGTTGAAAAACACTTGAATCTTGTGGGAAAATTAATTCCTGCGGCATCATAGTATATAAAATCACTGGACAAGACCTTCTTTATTTTCTTTCTTTAATTCAATCATTTCATTTAATTTTCGCATTGCCTGCCCAAGGCCGCCAACCTCATCAATGAGACCGGATTTTACTGCATCAATACCAATCACATTTGTCCCGATATCTCTTGTTAAATTTCCTTTAGCAAACATTAAATCTTTAAATTTCTCTTCTGAGATATTCGAGTGTTTTGTAACAAAGCTCACCACTCGCTCCTGCATTTTATCCAAGTATTCAAAAGTTGCAGGAACCCCAATGACTAACCCCGTCAGTCTAATTGGATGAATCGTCATAGTGGCTGTTTCTACTATATATGAATAATCACAGGAAACAGCGATTGGAACGCCAATGGAATGACCTCCCCCCAAAACAATGGATACAGTTGGTTTGGAAAGAGACGCCAGCATTTCAGAGATTGCCAATCCTGCTTCAACATCTCCTCCCACTGTATTTAAAATAATAAGAACTCCCTCAATATTTGGATTTTGTTCGATGGCAACCAACTGAGGGATGATATGTTCATATTTGGTTGTTTTGTTTTGAGGCGGAAGTGCCATATGCCCTTCTATTTGGCCAACAATCGTCAAACAATGAATTTTGGAATCAGGTGAAAGCTGTGGTACATTGGTTTGCCCTAACTGCTGAATTTTTTCTATAAGTCCTGAAGAAGGCTTTTCCTCTTTTTGAGGCTCCCCGCCTTCTTGATTTTCGGAATCATAATTTAGGATATCTGTATTCATTCCAATACTCCCTTCAAGCATGATATATTTTAGTATTTACCTATGAGTTAATTTCATGCTTAAAGAATAGATAAAGAGGTTGGACCAAAATGACTATACTGGAACTCCTGTTAAATTAACGGTCTCAATATTAGTCTGTTGATTTCCGATCCAAGCACTTCGCTTTCCGCGGGCGTTGCGGTGAGCCTTCTCGTCGCTGAAGCGCCTGCGGGGTCTCCCGCAGGAGTCTTCGTGCCTTCCTCTCCAATCAACAGAGTCCTAAAGATTAATGAAACTTTTACAAGAAAAAACTGACTCAAAAAGGTGCATTTACACCATCTGAGTCAGTCTCTAAGCCCAAATTAAATTTCCATAATGATTGGAAGAATCATTGGACGTCTTTTGGTTTTTTCGTATAAATAGCGATTTAATTCATCTCTGATTTCTTGTTTTAAGGTAGCCCATTCAAAAGTGTCTTTTGCAATATTTCTTTCAACAATGTCTTTTACTAATTTTGTGGAATCATCCATTAATTTTTCTGATTCTCTTACATAGACAAAGCCTCTTGAGATAATCTCTGGTCCGGCCGCAATTTTTTTCTCCTGCTTAGTCAGTGTTACAACCACGATAAGGATTCCATCTTGAGATAAAAGCTTCCGATCCCGTAAAACAATATTCCCAACATCGCCAACACCTATTCCGTCAATCAGGACATTGCCGGATGGAACTTTTCCGGTGATGGAAAATTTCCCTTCTTTCCACTCAACAATATCACCACGGTCAGGAATGTAAATTTGACTATCACGCAGCCCACATTCTAATGCCAATTTTCGATGTGCCTTCAACATGCGGAATTCCCCATGAACCGGAATAAAAAATTTTGGCTGCATTAAGTTCAGCATAAATTTTAATTCTTCCTGGCTGCCATGACTGGAAACATGAATGGTACGGTTCCCATATATCACATTTGCGCCTGCTCTAAATAGCATATCAACTGTTTTCGATAAAAATAACTCACTGCCACGAAGAGGGGACGCAGCAATTAACACCGTATCACCCTTTTGAATATTTAAAAGTTTATGGGTTTGCTTTGCCATTTTTTGCAGTGCTTCTATTGGTTCACCCTGACTGCCTGTCATAAGAACGACGATTTCATGATCTTGATAATCCTTGATCTCCTCTATGGAAATAATTAAGTCGTCGGCCACTTCTAAATAACCTAGGTCCAAAGCAATGTGGTAAATTCTTTCCAGGCTCTTCCCAATAACAACAACCTTGCGTTTATTCTCTAACGCAGCATCAAAGATATGTTGAATTCTGTTAATGTCAGAAGCAAAGCATGCAGCTATAATTCTTCCTCGAGCATTATACAAAGCACTGGAAAGTTCGCGTTGGACAATTGCCTCCGAAGTGGTATATCCAGGTTTTTCTGCTTCAGTACTATCAGACAATAAACATAATACCCCTTGTTCACCAATAGCGGCCATTTTGCCTATTTCCGGCTTATAGAACTTAGTGGCAGCTTGATCAAATTTAAAATCTCCTGTGTAAACGATAATGCCTTCAGAGGTATGTATACAAACACCGACCGAATCTGGGATACTATGGTTCGTTTTAAAGAAGCTAACTTTAACCGTTTCCATTTCCACAATTGAATTAGATTCCACTTCGATGAAATTAGTCTTTCCAAAGTACTCTTGTTCTTTTAGTTTTGCCTTGGAAAGTGCTAAAGTCAATTTCGTACCATAAACAGGAACATCCATTTGTCTTAAAACATAGGAAAGTGCCCCAATATGGTCCTCGTGTCCATGAGTTAGAAAAATGGCTTTTACTCTTTCTTTGTTTTCTTTTAAATAAGTAATGTCCGGGATCACCATGTCTATGCCAAGCATTTCTTCCTCGGGGAACATTAAACCGGCATCAATGATAAATATGTCCTTGTCCACTTCAACAAGATACATATTTTTCCCGATTTCTCCTATACCACCAAGTGCTATGATCCTGATGGATTGATTTTTTTGATTGATCACTATCCGTTTTCCTCCTATGCTGCGTGTTTCCACATACTTTGTTTATCTATATTTTTGGCTCTATTAAACTTGGCTGTTGAT